>NZ_JBARZC010000205.1:0-2957 GCF_049649345.1 Henriciella sp.
GGCTAGAAGACCCCGCACTTCCCCTCGGTGCGGGGTCTTTTTTATGTGAGAAAATATAGATCAGAGGTTGATCTCTGTGGCTGGAAAAGCACATCTTTTTCCAGCCACCATTCTGCCAGAATTCAGCAAGAAATCGGCAGGAATTCGAGCCGATACCGTCTCCATTCGCGCACCTGAATCTGCGCGTTTTACAGGAGACCAATATGACCAGAATAATTGCTGTTACAGCGCTTCTTGCGCTTTCCGCTTCGCCGGCCATGGCCGAAGGCTGGTATGCCGATGCCGGCTATCAGTTTGTCGCTGTCGATGAAGACGGTGTCGACGCCGATCTCGGCGTGATCAACGGCCATCTCGGCTACAACTTCAACGAGTATTTCTCGGTTGAGGGCGAAGCCGGTGTCGGCGTCCAGGATGAGACGTTCACCGTGCTTGGCACCGATGTCGATGTGTCGATCAACCATATCGTCGGCGCCTATCTGCGCGGCGAAATGCCGGTTAGCGATCGCGTAACCCTGTTTGCCCGCGCAGGCGCGGTCAATACGGAGCTGAAAGTAGAGGCTGGTGGTTTTTCTGATTCCGGCAGCGATACAGGCATCGGCTATGGCGCCGGCGGCGAATTCATGGTCGGCCCCGAATTCGGCTTTCGCGGCGAATATACACGCTATGACATCGAAGACCTTGAGGCAGACGCGTTCAGCATCGCCGCTGTCTGGAAGTTCTAGTCAGCCGAAAGCCTTCTCGCGAAGGGGATAAGCGATCCGGCCGGGGCAGTGCCTCGGCCGGATTTTTTCATGGTCGGAGGATAGAAAAGCCTAGCGCTTCGCGATGATCCAGATCGCGTGGATCAGGCCTGGAATATAGCCAAGCAGGGTCAGCAGGATGTTGAGCCAGAATTGCGCGCCAATACCGACCTGGAGGAATACGCCGAGCGGCGGGATAAGAACGGACAGGATAATGCGGATAAGATCCATAGGGGAGGTGTCTCCTTAAAGACACCCAACGCGCCCCGTCTGCTGCATGTTCCGCCGGTCAGCGCTCGCGTGTCGCCCATTCGTTCAGGATATGGTGCGCCACAGCAAAGCGCATGGGCGCGAAGATGTCCGGATGCTCCCCGGCCAGAACCCGCCGCGCCTCGTCCCGCGTGATCCACATCGCCTGTTCCAGCTCGTCCTCGTCGATGGTGATGTCCTCATTCTCGGCCGGCAGGATCAGCCCGATCATCAGAGACGACGCGAAGGGCCAGGGCTGGCAGAAGAGGTATTCCGCCTTGGACGCATCGCAGCGAATGCCGGCTTCCTCATGCAGTTCGCGCGCTGCGCCCTGTTCGAGCGTCTCGCCCGGCTCGATGAAGCCGGCAAGGCAGCTCCACATCCCCTTCGGCCACATGCGCTGGCGCCCGAGCAGACATTTGTCGCCGGACACGGCCAGCATGATCGCGACCGGGTCGGTCCGCGGGAAATGCTGCGCCTTGCACTCGGGGCAGTCGCGCTTCCAGCCGGCCTCGGAGCGCACACTCTCCGCCCCGCATCTGGCGCAGAAGCGGTTCGAGCGGTGCCAATCGAAGAGGGACCGCGCGGTCGAGGCCAGATTGGCGTCCATCTCGGGCAGGCGCGCGAGGCATTGGCGAAAGTCTGTGAACTCCCCCGTGCCGGCAATCAGCGACGCCTCGACATCGAAATCGCCCGGCATCTCGACCGCGAAGACCGGCGTGCCGGCCTTGTCGAGGCCGAGGAAAAGCGGCTCCGCGTCAGGGGCAAGTTTCGCCGCCTCCGGCCCGAGCCAGACGAGGCCCCCCGCCGCCGTCACAAGCGGCAGGCCGCCCTGCATCAACAGGACCAGCGCATCCTCGCGCTTATACGCCGCCTCAAGCCAGGCCGGGTCGGCGCGGTGATGGCCGGCCCGGTCGATCGGGCGCGAGCCGAGCGGGATGAGGTGCGAATTTGTGGTGATGGTCGTCATGCGCCCCTACCTAGCAGCATCCACCCCCTTGTCACCCCGCTTTCAAAACGCGATATGGAGATCAGGAGGCTGGCGGTGGACGAAGTCCTCGCCAACCGGGTCAGGTCGGGAACGAAGCAGCCCTAACGAGTTTCGCTTCGGGTCACTGTCCAGTCTCCGCTTTCTCTCCCCGCAAATTCGATCTAGCCTCAGCCTATGCTGACACGATCCCTCGCCCTCATAGTCGCCACGCTTGCCGCCCTGCCACTCGGCGCTGAGGCCTGTTCCTGCATGGTCTATGACACGGCCGAGGAGAAACTCGCCGAGACCGAGATCGCCTTTATTGGTGTGCCGGAAGACATGACGCGCGCGCCAGCTGCGGGCGAGGTGGATGACGGCTTTGCCGACAATGACCGGTACCAGACGCGCTTCACCGTGCTGCGCAGCTATCGCGGCCCGGACGCGCCGGTGCTCGACGTCTCTCACCTTCTCTGATCAGCCGCCTGCGGCACCCGGTTCCAGCTCCGCCACCCCCAGCTCATCTTCGCCTACATGGCTGAAGACGGAACCCTCACAACCGATGCCTGTACCCTCATCACCTATACAAGGGATGAGAAAAGCGTCTTCGACGCGCTCGAGGCGGGGTATGAGGGGAAGTGGTGGTGGTGAAAGGGCAAACACGAGCTCAATTCAATCTTGGCATCATAATTGCGTCCGTGTGGATAACTTGGAATTAATTTCCTGAGATGGAGGACGCCATGGCGCTACCCAGTCAGTATTTGACGTCGCAAAAAAATCTTGCGGCAGTTTTCGAGGCAATTCGCCAAGCGAAAGCTCCGGAAAAGTTCACTGTGAAGTTCTTAGAAGGGCTTGGTTTCAAGTCAAACTCTGACCGTTTAATAATAGGGATGTTGAAGGGGCTAGGATTTCTCGATGATTCTGGCCGTCCAACCGAAAGGTACTTCGAATTTTTAGACGACACGCGTTGGGAGCAAGTTCTCGCTGAGGCTGTCGAAGAA
>NZ_JBARZC010000206.1:0-9273 GCF_049649345.1 Henriciella sp.
ATCCATGTATAAGCGACAACGCCCGGGATAACGCCAAGTGCCGTTGTGACTGCAAAATCCCTGTACTTCGCACCGAGCAGGGCCGGGGCGACATTGGCGACAGGGAAGGGCACCACCGGCAGCAGCCGAAGCGCGAACATGTAGGAGATGGCATTCTCATTGAAGCCTTTCTCCATCTTGCGGATGAACCGGCCGGCCTTGTTGCGCAGCGTCGTGCCGATAGAGGTCTTGGCGGCAAAAAAGAGAAGGCTTGCGCCGGTGGTTGCGCCGATCACCGTGGCGATGGATCCGCCGACGAGACCGAAGAGCAGGCCGCCCGAGATCGTGATCCAGAGCGCGCCCGGCAGCATGAACAGCGTCGCGGCGGCATAGATCGCGATATAGGCGGCAAAGGCGAGCAGGAAATTGTCTTCGACAAAGGCCTGTAGCTCTGCATTCTGCTCGCGCAATGTCTCGATGGAGAGATAGTCGAACAGGCCGAACTGCCAGGCCGCGATGAGGCCTGCCACGATGACATAGACCGGCCAGAGGCGGATCCAGATGGATGTGGACGATTTGGCGTCCTGTGTGTCTGTGTCGGACATCGGGTCCGGTCCTTCCTGGCTGTATCGGACAGGCATTGAGCGCCTGCCTTACTGGTCTGTTCCATTGAGTGACCAATCATACTCATGGTCGCGGATGTCGGGGTTGGCGCGGATTTTCTCGGCGAGCTGAGGCGAGGCATGCTGAACCAGATGGTCGATTACGGCTTTCTCACTGCCGCCAAAGTCCTTCCTGAACCAGTCATATATTGATGAGACCTGAAGGCCTCGCGCTTCCACGGTCACGCCGCGCGGATGGTTGATATAGTCGCGAGCGGCGTCATCGAGATCGGCATCAAGCGTCTCGGCTTGCCATGGGCTGCGGCGAAGGTTCGGGCAGCCATAGGAGGCGCAATTGATCGCGTAATGCAGCCGCGGATCATCAGACCACTGCACGCGCAGGACGTCGTGTTCGATGCCGTTGAGCGAAATTTCACGTCCGTCGGCGGTGACCTTGATCTTCTTCCACGGGCCGGAAGAGTACCAGGGCTTGATGGTGGAAAGGGGATATTCCTCCACGATGTAGCGCACGGTCACCGCATTATAGAGATTGGCCCAGGCGGCGAATTGCTCGTCCCGGCTGAGACTGTCGAAATTCAGATCAGCATATTGCTCGATATAGGCATCGAGCTTGGCGCGGTCGGTCTGACTGGCCTTCAGAGCGCCATAGTCGACCCGGTTCAGCCCGTCCGGACTGGCGGTCACAAAGGTGTCCAGTATCTCGCCCCAGGCCGTGTGAGACAGGTTGGTAGATTTGGCTGAGGCCATAAGCGCTCCAGACAGGAAAAGGGCTGCCGCCATGAGCAGGCCGGGCCAGGACAAGTGTATGGATCGGGCATGGGTCATGCGCCTCATATAAGGTAATGCGAGCAGGTGACACTTCACGAACTGGTGTCTGGCCGATCAAACAGGTGTGAACGGCCAATGACTGGCATCGCACCCTTGACCCTCGCCGGCTCAGCCTGTATCAGCCGCGGTTTCCGAATTCGGTCAACATTTGCACGAGGCGTAAGCCCATGAAACGTACATTCCAGCCCTCGCGCCTGAAACGCGCCCGCCGTCACGGCTTCCGCTCCCGAATGGCCACCAAGAATGGCCGCAAGGTGCTTGCCCGCCGCCGCGCAAAGGGCCGCAAGGTTCTCTCCGCCTAGTCAAGGCGCAGCCCCGGTGGGGTTTGCCCATGGCTGACACAAAGAATACCGGGATTGAGGTCGTACGGCTTACCGTGCGGCCTCAATTTCTTTTTGTGCGCGCCGGTGTGTCTGAACGTCGCAAAAGCCTGGTCGTCCAGGCGCGTATGGCGACGGGTGAGCGCGCCCATCCCCATGCGATCGGCGAAGGCTTCACGGCAACCAAGAAGATCGGCAATGCCGTCATCCGCAACAGGGCCAAGCGCAGGCTGAAGGAAGCGGCGCGCCAGCTGCTCGCCGAATTTGGCGTTCCCGGCGCCGATTATGTTTTCATTGCACGCATGGATACAGCTGAGATTGGCTGGCAGCGCTTGCTTGACGATATGGAAAGCGCGCTGATAAGCCTCGCCGCAACCTTGAAGAGGGGGTCGGGCGAGGGGCCAGACCCTGTTCCTAATTCAACTGATCACGGACCCACGACATGAATCAGGGGATGGACCCGCAGGACCAGCGTAATTTCATCATCGCCATGGTGCTGATGATCGCCTTTGTGTTTGGCTATCAGGCACTGGTCATCAATCCTGAGCAGCAAGAGCGCTTCGAAGCCCAGGAAGCCGCCGAAGCGCAGCGTGAGATCGCTGAGCCTCAAACGGTGCAGCCTGCTGAAACACCGACTGCGATTGCAGAGACGGTGGAAGACGCCCTGTCGGCCAATCAGCGCCTCAGCTTTGATGCAGAGCGTGTCGATGGTTCGATCCGGCTGACGGGCGCCATCCTTGATGACCTTCAGCTCAAGGACCATTACACCACCGTCGAACGCGTCAATGAGCTGCGCATGCTGCGCCCGACAAATGCGCCGCATGGCTATTATGCAAGCTGGTACTGGTTTGACGGCGACACACCGATTGCAGGCCCGTCTGCGTCCTGGCGCGTCTTGGGCAATGACCAGCTTTCGACATCGAACCCGGTCACGCTGGTCCATGAAGCAGACGGTATCACCATCGAACGCACGATCAGCGTCGATGACAATTACATGTTCAGCTACACTGACGAGATCACCAATACAGGCTCTGAAACGCGCACGCTTACGCCGCTCGGCTCGATCCGCCGGCATGGCGAGTGGAAAGAGTTTCTCGAAGCGACCGATCCGGGATCCTCGCGCACGTCCGGCATGGCCCATCAGGGGCTGCTGGCGGTCTTCGATGGCAAGCTGACCTGGCGCAATTACAAGAACCTCGACAAGGGCAAGGGCCTCAAGGATGCTGACGATGCCGGTGTGCGCCGGGCGGCCGAAGGCGGCTGGATCGGCTTTACCGACAAATACTGGATGACGACCCTCATCCCCGAGCAGCAATACGAGTTCGCCGGCCGCTATCAGCGCCTGTCGCGTGATACGGGTCCTGTCATGCAGGTCACCGCGACGAGTGCGGGCCGGACGATCCAGCCTGGCGAGACGATCACGACGACGAACCGGATCTTCTCCGGCGCGAAGGAAAAGTCGGTGCTCGATGCCTACCAGGAAGCGGGCGTGCCGCGCTTCGAGGACGCCATCGACTGGGGCAACATCCTCTACTACATCACCAAGCCACTCTTCGCGTTTCTGTCCTGGCTTGAAAGCAAGGTTGGCACATTTGGCCTCGCCATTCTGGCGCTGACCGTGCTCGTGCGCCTGCCGCTCGTGCCGCTTTACAACCAGTCCTACAAATCCATGGCGAAGATGAAGAAGCTGTCTGAGCCGATGAAGGAAATCCAGGAGCGATTTGCCGCTGATCCGCAGCGCCGCCAGCAGGAAATCATGAAGCTCTACCAGCGCGAAAAAGCCAACCCGATTGCAGGCTGTATCCCGATCCTGCTGACGATCCCGGTCTTCTTCGCGCTCTACAAGGTGCTGTTCGTCACCATCGAAATGCGCCACGCGCCGTTCTGGTACATTCAGGACCTGTCTTCCCCGGACCCGAGCGCGATTGGCAATCTCTTCGGCCTGTTGCCGTGGGCGGCGGCTGATGTGAAGGCGGTTCCGGTCATTGGCCTTGTCATCGGTATCGGCTTCCTGCCGCTGATGTATGGCGCGACGATGGCCTGCATTCAGGCCCTGTCACCGCCGCCCACCGATCCGACGCAGAAGATGATAATCCGCTTCCTGCCGCTGATCTTCATGTTCGTCTTTGCAGGCTTTGCGGCTGGCCTCGTGCTTTACTGGGTCTGGTCGAACGTGCTGTCGCTGATCCAGCAATACTTCATCATGCGGCGTAACGGGGTTGAGACAGAGCTCGACAAGCTGATCGGGCGGCTGCTCGGCGGCAAGAGCAAAGAGGCCCCGTGAGCGAGACGCCTGAGTTTTCCGAGGAGACGATTGAAGCGGCCCGCGTCCTGTGCGCGGGCCCTTGCGATTTCCTCCTGGGCGCGGCCTCGCTGACCCAGCTGCCTGCAGCCGACCGGCCTGAGATTGCCTTTGCGGGCCGCTCCAATGTCGGTAAATCCTCGCTGATCAATGCGCTGCTCAACCGCAAGAACCTCGCCCGCGCCTCGCAGGAGCCGGGCCGCACGCGCGAGCTCAATTATTTCGACCTTGGCGAGGGCAAGATGTGGCTGGTTGACCTGCCGGGCTTTGGCTATGCCAAGGTCTCGCGCAGCCAGGCGACTGAATGGCAGCGCCTGACGCTTCGTTACCTCCAGGGCCGGGTGAATCTGCGCCGCGTCTTCCTGCTCGTCGATTGCCGCCGGGGCCTGATGGACACCGATGAAGATGTCATGGCGATGCTGGATTCTGCTGCCGTGAATTATCAAATCGTTCTGACCAAGGCCGACAAGATCAAGAAGACCGAGGCCGAAGCGACCCGGGCCAAGGTCGAAGCCGCCCTCAAAAAGCACCCGGCTGCGCACCCCGTCATCCGTGTGACGTCTGCCGAAAAAGGCTGGGGCCTGCCAGAGCTGCGCGCAGAAATCTATCAGCTCGCTACCGGCTAAACGGAACCGGCGGGGCCCGGGACACGTCTTCCTTATGACAGAAAAAGGAGACGTCCCATGCCCGCATCCGCAGACTTTACCCCGAGAGCGATCCTTAAACTCGCTTGCCCGTTCAGCCTGAAATTCCGCATTTTCCTGCATGAGGCCGGCCTTGCAGACCGGTTCCGCTTTGACGTGGTCGAGGACGGCACTGAGGCCTATGATGAGGCGAAACAGACGCTTGAAGACGCCGGTACCGAAGCGAGCTTTCCTGGTGTCGAGATTGCGCCTGGCGAGTATCTCTCCGACAGCGACGCGCTGATTGACCATTATGCCGGCAAATTCGGTATCGACCGGGAAAACCTGCCGCTGCTCAATTATTATGAAGAGGGCGTGTTCAAACTCTCCGTCGACCTGTTCGAGGAGAATCAGGAATTGAAGGAAGAAAAGGCGGCCGCCTAAAGCGCCTCGACATCCAGTCCGGCAAGGGTGGCCACCGTATAGACCGAGCGCATGTTGCGCGCCGTCATCGGCACGGGGATCCATTTCTCGATCTTGTCGACCAGCTTCGAGCGGCCGATGCCGTCCGGGGCCGAGAGGTAGAAGACACTGCCGATCAGCTCGAAGCGTTCCGATTTCGATTTGAGATCATGGAGCGCATCGAGGTCCGCCTTGTTGCCGGGGGCCTCGGCGAGGAAGAAGAAGTGGACCGTTTTCGGGTCCTTGCGGCCCTGTTTCCTGAAAGGATTTGCCTCAATCGCGCTTTCAAGCGCTTCGGCAGCGAGCGCATGGCTGCGCGGCGCGAAGCCGAAATGAGTCTCGATCAGCGCGGTGACGGACGCTCCCGCCGAATCTGGGGACATGTGGTCTGACCGGAAGACGATGTTTCCGCTCTGAATATGGGTTTGCACGTCCGCGAAGCCTGCGCCTTCCAGGGCGACGCGCAGCTCTTTCATCGGAAGCTTGTTGTGCCCGCCGACATTCACGCCGCGCAGAAAAATGATCCAGGTGTACATCCCGGCACAATAGCCCGGTTTCTACCGGTGCAGCCAAGTCTTATTCGTGATGAACCCGTTCACGCACTTGGCTTTTGCGGCTCTGCGTCGGAAGGGTCGGGCGGGCTGCCTTTAGCGGCTTGGGCGCAGCCTGTGCCTGCTGGCGGCCGCCGCGATTGCCATGATCCCCACCACGGTTTCCACCCTGGTTCCGGCTGCCATGGTCTCCGCCGCGATTCCCGCCTCGGTTGCCACGGTCCCCGCCGCGATCATGTCCGGGGCCTCCGGCCAGTGTGCCGCCGCCCCTGCCGCGATTGCCATCATGGCCGCGGTTTCCGCCGCCTGAATAGTTGCCATGGCCACGCCCGCCACTGGTGTCATGAGTGCCATGACCCCCGCCGGCATAATTGCCATGTCCCCTCTCGCGGCGCCGGTCCCGGTCGCCATGGTCGCGGCGTTGATCGCGATGTCCGTCATGATCCCGGCGCTGGTCGTGGTGGCCGCGCCCGTCATGATGACCATCGCCCCGGCGCCCGTCATGGTGGCCTCGGCCGCGCTGGTCGCGCCCATAATGATCGCCGCGCCGGTGGCTATTGTGGTGGCCCTTGGTGTTGGACGGGTAATAGGTCGTTGTCGTCCCGTAATAGGTGTAGCCATAGCCCGGCGTGTAATAGGACCCGTCATCGGTATAGTAGCCGTCACCATAATAGCCGTCGGCATAGTAGCCATCACCATAGTAATAATCGTCATACACGCCGTAGGTCGTGCAGCCTGTTGCGAACAGGCCGGCGGCGGCGATAAGGCCCAGCCCGGCGCAGCGTTTCAGCCATATGCGGGAGGTGCTGGCGGGGCGGGTCGCGGTCGGGGTCGTGATTTCTTCCATAAGACAACGGGTTAGCAGACCGAGCCTGACTGTAGCATGAACGGGTCTTCAGCATAGCCGATTCCCGCGTCTCGCGATTCAGCTTGCCAATGCAGGGGCAGATGCGGAATCTTGAGAGGCCATGACAGTCGCCATCCAGTCTGCCGACCTCAACCGAGAGGATTTCCGCGAGCTGATTGCTTCGCACAAGGCACTTATGCTGGAAACCTCGCCGCCGGAAAGCTCGCACGCCTTGCTGGTCGAGGCGCTGAGGGCGCCGGAGCTGGCCGTCTGGGAGATGCGCGACGGCGACAAGCTGGTCGGCTGCGGCGCGCTCAAACGCCTGTCGGATGGCAAGTCTGGCGAGGTGAAATCGATGCACACCGTGGCGCAGTTCCGCCGTGCCGGTCTCGGCCAGTCCATGCTGGTCCACATCATTTCAGCCGCGCGTGAGCGCTATTATTCGCGCCTCTATCTGGAAACCGGCGCGCAGTCGGCCTTCGAGCCGGCCCGCTCGCTCTACAGGCGCCACGGCTTTGCCCAGTGCGGCCCGTTCGAAGGCTATTGGGATGATCCCAATTCGGTCTTCATGGCGCTGGATCTCAATTAGGCCTCGGGCGAGGCGAACTCTTGCCCGGCCGGGTCTGTTCGGCGAAGGTTGATCAACAGACCTGCGTCTCATTGCTCAGGCGCAGGCGATAGAGGGAGACCCAGCATGGCCATCGAAAATTACGCCGAACACGACGCGACTGCGCTCGCAGACCTTGTCAGCAAGGGCGAGACGACGCCGTCGGAGCTGCTGGAAGAGGCGATCAGCCGGGCTGAGAAACACAATCCGGATCTCAATGCCATCGTTTACAAGGCCTATGACGAGGCTCGGGAGAAAACGGCGGGAGAACTTCCGGACGGGCCGTTTCGCGGTGTGCCTTTCCTGATCAAGGACATTGCGAGCCCGGTTAAAGGCTGGCCGCAGACCAGCGGGTCCCGCTTTCTGAGCGATCTGGTTGCCGAAGACGACGGTGCGCTGACAAAGCGTTTTCGCGAGGCGGGGCTGGTGCTCTTCGGCAAGACCAACACGCCGGAATTCGGCATCACCGGCACGACAGAAGGCGCGTTTCACGGGCCCTGCCGCAATCCGTGGAACACCGAGCACATCACAGGCGGCTCGTCCGGCGGCGCGGCGGCTGCGGTGGCAGCGGGCATTCTCCCGATGGCGCATGCCAGTGACGGGCTCGGCTCGATCCGTATCCCGGCAGCCTGTTGCGGCCTGTTCGGCATGAAGATCACGCGCGACCGCAATCCCAACTCCGCCTATGATGATGCCGCGGCGATTGGCATGACGGTTGAGCATGTTGTCTCGCGCAGCGTGCGCGACAGCGCTGGGCTTCTCGATTGTACCGGCTACCGCGAACCGGGCTCGCCCTTCGCCTATCCGCACAAGGATCGGCCGTTCGCCGAGGAGGTGGGCGCCGCGCCGGGCAAGCTGCGCATCGCCTTTCACTCCGAAACGCCGAGCGGCAAGCCGGTCGACCCCGAAATCCGCGCCGCTCTGGAAGAGACAGCCAAGCTGCTGGAATCCCTTGGCCACCATGTCGAGGAGCATGGCCTCGGCATTGATTACCGCCGGCTCTACACCGCCCAGCGCGCCGTCTCCGGCAGCAATTTCGCCGCCACGGTCGACGCCGCCATCGCAGCGATGGGCCGCGAGCCGCGCGAAGACGAGATGGAGCCGCTGACCTGGCGCAATTATCGCGGCTCGAAACACCTCACCGGCTCAGAGGCCATGGCCGGCTGGTCGACGCTTCGTTCGATGAGCCGCGACATCCTCAAGCTGCACGAGACATATGACGTGATCGTCTCGCCCGTGCTTGCCCAGCCGGTGCCGAAGATCGGCGAGATCGACCCGGTGAACATGGCGCCGCGCGATGTCGACCGCCGGCAAGCACAGGTCTTCCCGTTTACCCCGCCGCAGAACTTCACCGGCCAGCCCTCCATGTCTGTCCCGATGGCGCGCGACAGCAACGGCCTGCCAATCGGCATGATGTTCTCCGGGGCCTATGGCGACGAAGCCACCCTGTTCCGGCTCGCCGCGCAGCTCGAAGACGCCAAGCCCTGGCAAGCCGAGAGACCGCCGATCTGGGGGTAAGGGGGTGCGGCTCGATCAGATGTCTTTCAGCGTCAGCCGCAGGCAGGCAAGATAGACCCGCAGGACCGGCCAGCACCGCACGGGCACTTGTCTGTGGCAATCGCGAAGGGGGTGCCATAGCCCAGCGCTTCGCTTGGGGTTTGTTCGCGGGCCACGATCCAGCGGTATTTGCCGTCGGGGGGTAAAGCCTACCGAGACGCCAGCCAGGCGAGATACTGGTCGATCCAGAGGTCGCTGGTTGCGCCTTGCGGGCGCATCCCGAAGCCGTGCCCGCCGCCTGAGTAGAGATGAAACTCCACCGCATCGCTCTCGCCCAGCCAGGCTTGCACCATGGAGAGGTCATTTCGGGCGAAGAGGGGGTCATCAACGGCGATCGCGAAGAACAGGTCCGGCCGCGGTCCGCCCTCGATCGACAGCCACATGGGCGGATAGATCAGGCCAACATGGCCGAGCAGGGAGGCTTCCTCATAGTCCTCGATCAGCTGGATGGATGCCATGGAGCCTGCGGAAAATCCGATCACGCCAATCTTGTCCGGGTCGAGACCCCATTCATCGGCGCGGCTCTGGACGAGCGCCACGGCGGCAGCGAGATCATCGGCGGCGGGTTCGTAGG
>NZ_JBARZC010000207.1:0-7548 GCF_049649345.1 Henriciella sp.
GTGATACGACATGCGATTCAAGGGACTGGATCTAAACCTCCTCGTCGCACTTGATGTTCTTCTCGACGAACGAAGTGTGTCAGCGGCCGCGCAACGCCTGCATCTGAGCCAGCCTGCCATGAGTGCAGCGCTGAAACGCCTTCGTGAATATTTCAATGATGACTTGCTTCAACAGACTGGCAAGCGCATGGTCCCGACACCTCATGCCATGCAGGTGAGCGAACAAATCAAAGCGGTTCTTCATGATGTTGAAGCACTGATTTCCCAGTCAACGCTATTTGATCCATCAAGCTCACAGCGCCGATTTACGCTCACAGCGTCGGACTATATCGCAACCGTCCTGCTCGCGCCGCTTCTCAGAAAATTGTTCCGGATCGCTCCCGGTCTGCAATTCGATATATTGCCTCCGGGCGACACAACTTCCTCACTCATGGAACAAGGCAAGCTTGATCTGGCCATACTACCCGAGTCGCAACTCTCAACCTCACACCCAAGCGTTCTGTTGTTTACCGAACGATTTGTGGTGGTCGGCTGCGCGAATAATCCCATGCTATCAAAACCGCTGACTGAAGACAAATTCTACGAGGCCAGCCATGTCGTGGTGAAGTTAGGCAGAGTCCGGCCGGCATCCATTGCGCAAACATCAATCGATGCGAGGGGGCGCGCCAGAAAGGAGGACGTCATCGCGTCGTCCTTCTTGCTTGCGCCTGAACTTGTTGTGGGTTCGCCACACCTGACCGTGATGCACGAAAGACTAGCCCTGAAATTCGCCGAGATCCTGCCTATCAGGATCGCGCAGATGCCCTTCAATTTGGAGCCGATGTCCGAACATCTCCAACATAACGAGGCACGCGCGACCGATCCGGGCTTGATATGGCTGATCCAGCAGATTCAGGATCAGGTGCAATTCACTCTGCCGATGGATGCAAATTGATAACACGAGTTAGGCAATCGGCAGTGTGACCTATATGCTCAATCTGACCTTTAACGGTGACAACAGATCGAAGCCAAATGACCCAACCGAAACTCTACTTCGCCCCCGGAGCTTGCTCTCGCGTTCCACTCGTCATGCTGGAAAAGACTGAAACGGCATTTGAAGCTGAACTCGTTGTGTTCATGAGGGGCGACCATCGATCCTCGGAATTCATGTCGCTCAATCCGGCGGGAAAGATTCCGGTTCTTCAAACAGGCAACGAAGCCATTTCACAAAATCCGGCGATCCTGTTGTGGCTGCATACGCAATACCCAAGGTCGCAGATTCTGCACCTCGGGCAAACAGAGCTCGAACGAAGCCAGGTTTTGAGCGAGTTGCTCAGGTTTTCATCCGACCTTCATCCACTAGTGACGAGGATCCGCATGCCTCAATTCTTTTGCGACCTGGAAGGGGGACCCGGTCGGGTAAAGGAGATGGCCGAGGTGGCAATCTCTTCACAGCTGGCGAGCTATGAAACCGTATTGTCGCAGCAAAAGTGGATCGGCGGCGAAGAATGGTCAGCCCTTGATGCTTATCTGCACTGGGTCTGGTTTCGCATTACGGGTGCCGGATTTGACCCCACCCCCTTCCCAGCAATATTGGCGCATTATCAGCGAACCTTGGAAATATCCGCATTCCAGCGCGCCATTGAACGGGAACGGAAGGCTCAGGCGTGGCTGGACGAAAACGGATTTTCCATCAAGTTCGTGCAGCCTTAGCCACGCCTTGACGCGGGATTCACATTCCGAAAAGTTCAGGCATCCCCGGACGCGTGCCGTTAATTTCAGGAATCACGCCGGCGCGTGTTTATCCATGCAATCAACCCGACCACAATAGCGAGCGCGGAATAGGCCATTAACGCGTTGGAAAATCCGCCCAACTGGGAAGACAGCGCAACTGCCGTGATCGGTGCGATGAACTGGCCGAGGAAAAATGCACCTTGCCAGAAGCCAACGCCTCGGCCGCGCGCCGTTGGTTGCAACACGCTCATCACCCAAGTGATGAACGTTGGAATCGATATTCCCGCTCCCACACAGACTGCGAAGACGGAGGCTGCAGTCAGTGGCACACCTTGAGCGAATGGAACTGCGGCATATCCCGCTGCCATAAGAGCCATTGCAAGCGCGACAAGGCCCGATCTAGACAGGTTAGTCTTAAGCACGCCGAATACAATTGCTCCTGCGACAACTCCCATATTCACAACGGCCCCGACCCCGCCAAGCAGAGCTGGATTGGGTGGTACTTTCAGGGCGACGATATCTCCGAGTTTCACAATTGCGACATAGAAGAGGACGCCTAGGAAGAAGCCCCCAGTAGCGAGCGGAAGGAGTCTCCCCAATGGGAATGGCTCTTTGCTTTCGACAAGAACTCTCACTTTGTGCGGTTCGAACAGAATGAGCCAGCAGACCAGCCCCAATGGTAGCGCCGCGAGGTATAACAGGAATGGCCCCCGGGCCCCAAGCGTAGCGCCGAGCGCGCCACCAATAGCGATCAGTACGATCGCGGCGACACTGATCGCCGACACCTGAATACCGAGCCAGCGCTCACGCCTGTCGCCTTCGAAATAATCTCCGATCAAAGTCGTGGCGGCCGTCATTATCGCAGCCTCGGTTATGCCGAGCGCGATCCGCGCCACGATGATCTGTCTCAGGTCTACGAGAAAATAGGGTAGAATGCCAATCGCCGCATAGCAAATCAGGGACGTGACCAGGAGTGATTTTCGACCAACCCGGTCGGCGACCCATCCAGCCACGGGAGAGAACAGTGCAAGACACAAGGCAGGAACGGTCAGAGCAACCGGCACCAGGAAGGCACTGCCCGGAACCTCTGCGAATTCTTTTTCGAGCAGCGGAACCACCGGGACGAGGCTGATGATCGCCATGACCGGCATGACTGCCGCCAGAACAATCAGTATACCATGCAAGCTATTCGCTTGTGGCGCCTTCTGAACAGTCTGATCCGACATCCCCCGTCCCTTTCGTTCCCGTAGTCATTTTCTGTTTGAATTGAGAAGCAAGTCGATCCAACCGAACTTCAGCCTACAGCGTACACACGCGCTCATCTTTAACCCGATCCTATGATCAAGTGGGGCGCCCCAGTATGACCGCCCCTGCTCTCCTTGGCAGTGGCGGCCGTTTCAATCTGCAATTTCAGAAGCTTTGCAGATCTTTAGCAATTGCTATGTCACCGCCGAAACTGCTGGCGATGTCGGACTTGTACTGTTCCAGAGACGCTTGATCTTCCTTGCCGGCGAAGTGCGTCACGATCACCTCCCCAACGCCTGCCTGGTCCGCCATTTCGCCAACTTGCACCGCGGTGACGTGATGATCGCGCAAGTGCTGGAAGACGCCCTCAAGTGCAGCTTCGGGAACCGGGTTAGGATTACTCCTATTGGTGCGCTTGATGTTTTCGATGACGAAGGGAATGTCCATCATCTCGCTCACTAGGAGGTCTGCGCCTTTGGCGAGTTCAACTACGTTTTCACTCGGCCCGGTATCTCCGGTGTAAACGATTGAGCGATCAGGCATGTCAAACCGGTAGGAATAGGATTTATTGACCAATGCGGCAGGTGAGCCCGATGGAAATGTGAAATGCGTGTTTTCCGCGACTGTTACGGTCATGCCATTAACATCTATGACCTGACCTGGCGCCAGCTCAACGACAATGGTCTTTTCCTGCGGCGTAGGCGGTGTACGAGCGCCAGGCACGGCATAGCCGACCCGCATCTCCGCTTCCATATACTTGAAGATCCCATCAACCGTGTCTTGGGTCCCCGGAGGTCCGTAGATCGTCAGCGGTTTTTGTGCGCTTCGCTGATAGCGCAACCCCAGTATGGCTGGCAGACCACCAATATGGTCGAAGTGGAGATGGCTGATGAAAACGCTGTCGACCGATAGGAGGTCGTGGCCCGCTTTGACAAGCTGCCCACCGGCGCCGTCCCCCACATCAACAAGATAGACGGTGCCATCTCTCACAAGAGCGTTGGCCGGCTGGGATCGATGGGCAGACAGCACAGGCCCTCCCATTGTTCCCAAAGTGACAAATTCGGACTCCAAACTCGTCGCTCTTTGCGTCTCGCTAGGCGACGACTGCGCTTGACTCTCTGCAATTGCCGGAATGACCGAATTCGACTGACAGGCCGCAAGAAAAACGGCAACACCGAACGCTAAGCTCTTTTTATGCATCGCGAATATCCTTCCGATGGACCTAGAAATTTGCCTTTAGACGAATGCCATAGGTCTGGGGCGCATTGTATATGCCGTAAGCCAAACCACGATTGTTCAAATTCACACTCTGAAAGTAGCGTTCGTCCGTTGCGTTTCTCAAATAGGCGGACACAGACCAGCGGCCATCAGATGGAGAGACCGTCGCATCCAGATTCAGCGTGGTGTAGGAATCGCTCTTCGTGGCATCCAGGAAAGAGAAGTCGGTACTCTGTTCCCCGCGATGTGATGCATCCGCAGTCAAAGACAATTCGTAATTGCCGATGTCGACAATATGGTTGATCCCGATATCGAGACCAAACTCGGGCGAGTACAACAAGGACTGTCCGGAACAGTCATATGTCTCCAGACTTCCGGATACGCCCTCAGATGCACAACCGAACCGGCCGGCTCCTGGGTCGGAAATGAGTGTCAGGCTATCATAGGTGGAGTCGAGGAATTGAACGTTTCCGTACAACGTCGTGGCGTCCGTTGCGGCCCAGATCATATCGACGTCGAACCCTGTGATGGTCGCGTCCCCATTCGCAATCGGGAAGGATGAAGCACCGTTCAGCGTTGTAAAATAGGTGACCTGCTGTCCATCATATTTCCAGATGAACGCCTCGGCATTGACCTGAAGTGTATTGCCAAAGAACCGGTTTTTGGAGCCGATTGTGTACGCGTCGATAAACTCGGAGTCGTATGTTGGCGCGGCAATGCTGAGATCAACACCACCTGCGCGGTATCCCCGTTCAAAGCCTGCATAAAGCAAATTGCTATCGCCCCAGTCGAGCTCCGCACCAAGTCGATATGTCGTTTCGCCAAACTCGAGCTCGGACTGCAAGGCGCCCTCCCCGACATTCACGAGCGCGCCAATTTGAGGAGAAATGCCTCCGGGTATCGTGAGATTGTAGACCGGCGGCGGCCCGTTCCCCGGAACAGTTGCAACAGATCCTGGCGCAATCAGTCCTGCATCCACGAAATACTGAATGAACGCATCCCTGTCCGAGATGACCGGATGAGGTGGAATGCCAGTCGCACAGCCATTACCGAAGCTTGCCGGCGGGGTCAGGAAGTTTCCGGAAGCTGGAGCCCCGCCGCAGAACGTGATGAAGGTATCACTGATGCCGTCTACGAACTTGCTATCTTCTGTGTACCGTACCCCTGCATTGAGGCGGAATGCGTCCGTAACATCAAATGTCGTCTGGCCGAAAATCGCCCAGGAGTCGCCGCCGTTATCATAATTCTGGATTGGCGAAGCGTAGTTCTGCGCAAACACGCCGCTGGTTTGAATATCTTCCTCAATGTAGAACGCGCCGACAATGCCATTAAGAGGTCCCTCGAGTTCTGTTGCGAAGCGGGCCTCCAGGCTGGTCTGGCTGTTCTGCTCGCGCGTTTTCGCGGGGGCGAAGCCGGGCCCGATGAAGGTGTAGTCTTGATCGGACTCCCGGTAGGCCGGGATCACCGTCAGCGTGCCAGCGTCGGTTTCATAATTGATCTCTGCCATCACCCCGGAAAAAGAGTTGTTCTGGTACAAATCATTGACATCAAGTGGCTGATAAAAAGCAAAGGACGGCGTGTGCAGAACACCCGTACGAATTGCGTTCGCTGCCGCAGATGTCGGGCCCGAATCCATCGGCACGCCGGATGGTGTAAAGTCGGTGAGATTGCCAGCTGGCGGATTTCCAAAAGTACCGATCAGGTCACCGCCTGAGCCCAGTGCATTGTTTTCTGAGTAGTCAGCCGCAATGCGAATTGACAGTCGGTCGGTGGGCTCAACGAGAAGCTGACCGCGCAAGCTGAATGAATCTGCATCGTTTGTCCCGTCGTCGGAATATCCATCGCGATCAAGAGACGAGCCCGACAAGCGGATAGCGACTTTGTCGGACACAGGAATATTGACCGCGCCCTGCAGTCCAAACTTGCTGAAATTTCCGATCTCGGCCTGCGCATATCCCGACAACTCACCGATGACCGGCTTCTGGGGTATGTAGTTTACGACACCGCCGGTCGCGTTGCGGCCGTACAAAGTGCCCTGCGGCCCCTTCAGAAGCTCCACGCGCTCCAAGTCATAAAGTGCCAGGCCAGCCGCGCCGCTTGCGCGTCCAAGATAGACACCATCAATGTTCTGAGCGACGGCCGCATCCGTAAGTGGATTGACTGTCCGCGCGCCTACACCGCGCACGTAAAGACTCGTCAGCGGACCGCCCCCGGCAACTACGCCAAGCGCAGGGGACAAAGCCCCAAGATCCTGCGCAGATTCAAGCCCCGTGCGCGTTAATTGATCCTGATCATAAGCCTCAATGGCTACCGCCGCATCCTGAAGAGACTCTTCGCGGCGTTGGGCAGTCACGGTAACAGTACCCAAAGTACGCGCGGAGGAATCTTCAACCTCGGGCGTATCGGATGGTGTGCTCTGCTGTGCGGCAGCTGGAAATGCCACGACAAGCGCCACGGCGATGCAGGATACGCTTCCCAGTTTGATCGATTTCATGTCTGTTCCTCCCAAAACATGCATCCGTTTTCCGGACATCTATGACGGGAGTAGAGCAAATTCAGTTGAATAAAGAAAATTGTATCTTCTTATCCATATTGATTTACCAAACAGATACATTTTCGTCTGCGCTCAGTATACCCCAACTGTTTTCCATACAGTAGCAAGCGACTCCCAGCGCAAGTAAACGGACCACCCTGAACCAAATCCATTGGCTGGCGAACTGGCCAATCTCTCAGCTCCGCACGCGCCGCGCATCCATTTTAGTGATGCAACAATATAAATTATATCAGTTTTACAGATTGCTTTCACCTTCGTAGCCTATTCTTGGAGTGAGAGAATACCGCATGAGCCGGTGTCTCCGGGAGGAAAGTCAGATGGATCGATCCGTCGCGGTAATACCCCTAATCTCAGCATCGTATTGCCGAAGGTGCGTTTCTCCGTCGGCGGGCGGACAGTCCAATGAACTTGATACGCAATCTGTTCGGGCTCCGGCGCAACGGCGCTTTCCAAGCCCGTCAGGATTTTAAGAGGAGTGCAGGTTTGGCACGGGTAAATGACATTCGCTATATTGGTTACGGCGTCAGCGATCTTGAAGCCGAGAAGCGGTTCTACACCGAAAGCTGGAAACTGGAGGAAGTTCCGAACTCTGACGATCTGATCTATCTGGTGGCGCCCGGTACACGCGCGCCCTATTCCGTCAGGCTTCGTCAGACGGCGGAGCCCCGGATAGACGTCATCAGCTGGAGCGCAAAAGATCGTGCCGAGGTCGACGCCCTGGTTCACCAGGTCGCAGCTGCCGGTGGAAAAATCATCACCCAGCCTGCCCCGTTAACGTCTCTCGGTGGCGGATACGGATTTCGGTTCTTCGACCCGAA
>NZ_JBARZC010000208.1:0-6070 GCF_049649345.1 Henriciella sp.
ACCGTCCAGCCGCGGGCTGTGCGGTGTGCGTCCAGCGTGATGCCGTCGCTCGGGGCGCTGTCTGCTGTATGTGTGCGGTAGGTGGTCGTCTTGCCGCGCGCGCCTGTCAGGCGCAGCAGGATGGCGATGGCCGCGACGATCAGGCCGACACCGGCGGTGACCACGGCGATCACGCCGGCCATGAAGATGATGACAAGCGCGAGCGCGCCGCGAAGGGCCCATCGCGCCGCTTCCCGAAGGCCATTGCCGACGCGAAGAAAAAGCGTTTCGAGGGAAAACCCGGTGCGTGCTGCGGTCATGTCAGATGAATCTCCTGTCCGGTGAAGATGAGGTCATAGGCCCCGAAGGTCAATCTCTGCTTGGAAAAGACCATCAGTTTGCCGCAATCAGGCCCCGTTCTGCGCGGATCCGGGCATAGGCGCCCGTGATCGCAGCAGCCTTGTCATGCGCGGCCAGTTCGAACTCGCGCGGGGCGCCATTGCCGACGATCCGGTCGGGGTGATTGTCCGCCATCAGCCGGCGATAGGCCTGGCGGATGACATCGAAAGCCGCGTCATGGGAGACGCCGAGAATGTGATACGGGTCGTCCCTGTCCGGGCCGAGATGGCTCGCACGGATCCGGCGGAACGTCGCCTCGTCGAAGCCGAAATTGTCCGAGACGGTTCTGAGATACTCCATCTCTTCCTGCGTCACGACCCCGTCTGCCCCGGCAATCATGAACAGCCCGTCGAGCACACCTTCGAGCAGGCACGGCCGGTCCGAGTAGCGCTTGCCGATCTTGCGGGCATAGGCCTCGTAGCCGCGCACCGTCTGACGCGCGATATTGAACACCCGGCGGACACTGCCCGCATCCTTCGGCGAGGCCCGGAAGATGCGCGAGAACATCATGACTTCATTGTCGCTGACCCGCCCGTCTGCGGCCGCCATCTTGGCGCTGAGCCCGATCACGGCAGCGGTGAAGCCGACATCGTTCGGATCAGGCGCGCAGCCGCCATCGCACGGTGCGGGCTCGTCGGGTCCGTCACTGTCGAACAGGCGCTTTCCGCCTTCGATCATCATCTGCCACAGGCTCATTGGCTTTCGACTATACCCATGAATGTGAAGAAAATCAGTCCGCAGACCTCAAGACTTTCAATAGTTTCCTTATATGCGCAAGGCTTGCAGGCCGCGCAGGCAAAGATCAATCGCGCGAAACGTCACGTTTGAGTGAGACTTTGAGCTCGGCCATCTCGGCCTTCAGCTCCTTCAGCAGCCCCATCATCTCGTCGCGCTCTTCCTCGGCCTGTTCGACATCCTCCTCGATCTCGTCAATGAGCTCCTCCGTCGCCGCTTTCTGCTCTTCGGCCAGCGCCTCGACGATCAGCGCGATGAACAGGTTGAGGACGGCAAAGCTCGCAATGAAGATGAAGGTCAGAAAGAAGAGCGGGGCATAGGGGTGGCCATCATCGATCACCTTCTGGACGACCTCGAACCGCCAGCCATCCATGGTCATCACCTGGAACAGCGAGAAGGCAGAACTCGGCAGATCGCCGAAGAGCTGGGCGACTTCTGGATTGTCGGTGCGGCCATACATATTGGTCGCCATGACGGCGTAGACATAGGTCAGCAGCGCCAGCACGGCCATGATCGCGCCCATGCCGGGCAGCGCCTTCAGCAGCGCCTCTGTGATCCGCCGCATCATCGGAACGATGTGGAGCAGGCGCAGCACCCGCAGGACCCGCAGCGCCCGCAGCACGGAGAAGCCGGTCCCGCCCGGGATCAGCGAGATCCCGACAACGATAAAGTCGAACCAGTTCCAGCCCAGCTTGAAGAAGCTCAGCCGGTAGACAGCGAGTTTCAGAAGAATCTCGAAGGCAAAGGCGAATGTGATCGCCCGGTCCATGACTTCGAGCGACCAGACCGTCTGCGGCGACAGACTGTCCTCATAGGTCAGGATACCGAGTATGATCGCATTTATAATGATCAGCCCTGTAACCAGATTGCGGAAGCCCGAGCTCTCGATCGCCGCTTCAAACTTCGAATTGCTGGTCGTTTCATCCAGTGTCGCGCGTGCCATGGCTCACTCCCTGCCCCCCATAGCCCGTCTTAGCCAGGCTGCGCGGCGGATCAATCCGCAGAGGTCGTCGTATCGCTTATAATTTTCCAATGCCCGTCGATCTTGCGGAACACCAGGGTGAAGAGCCCGGATGGCGCATCGGCATCGCGGGTCAGAAGCCAACGGCCATGAACGACAGCGGCGTCATCTGCGAGGGGCACGATCTCAAGCTCGGAAAAGCTGAGCTGTCCCATCAGCGCCCGGTTGGAATACCGGTCCCTGTAACGCTGCAATGTTTCTTCATAGCCGCGCGTGACTGTACCGCCGGACGCAAAGCGAAGCTCCGGCGAGACCCAGTATCCCTCCATGAAGCCCTCGATATCGCCGGCATTCCAGGCGGCGTCCTGGTTTTCAAGCAGGTCGTGGATCGTTGTCCTGTCGGCCATTGTGAAGCCGGCTTCAGCCTGGGCTGGCGCGGTGTGGCTGCAGGCGGCCGCCAGCAGGAAGGCCGAGATAGACACGGCAAAAAATGTCTTACGCATGGGTGATCGCTCCGTATATGCTGGGGGCACTCTATTCGATAGAGACCGATTTGAAAGCAGGCTTTGGGTTTCGTCCCTTTACCGCTAGACAGGTCGCGAGGGCTGATGTGGAGAGCGGAATTTCATGATCATGATCGCGCTGATCGCTGGCGGACTGGTTCTGCTGCTCGTGGGCGGGGAAGTCCTCGTGCGCGGCTCTGTCGGCGTCGCCCGGCGGCTCGGCATGTCGGAGCTGATGATCGGCCTGACGCTCGTAGGCTTTGGCACGTCAATGCCGGAAATGGTGACCAGCCTTCAGGCCCTGTCTGATGGCGCTGTCGGCATATCGGTCGGCAATGTCATCGGTTCGAACGTCGCTAACGTGCTTCTGGTGATCGGCGCAGCCTGTCTGATCTGCCCATTTGTCACCAATCCGAGATCACTCGCGCGCGATGGCCTGGTTATGCTGGCGGCAACCGTTCTGTTTGCCATTGTACTGTGGTTTGACGGCTTCACCCGTCTCACGGGGATCGTCTTCATCGTTCTGCTGATTGGCTATCTCATCGCGTCTGTCGTTCTTGACCGCCGGAAAGGCTCACCGGCAGGTGTCGTGCATGCGGGCGAAGCCGAGATTGTCGAAACGCAGGAGCCGCTTCTCCTGTCGCTTCTGCTGGCGGTCGGCGGCATTGTCGGCGTCGTTTTCGGGGCCAAGCTGCTGGTTTCCGGCGGCTCGGATCTGGCCCGCGCCTTTGGTATTTCAGAGACGGTGATCGGCTTGTCCATCGTCGCCATCGGCACCAGCCTGCCAGAGCTCGTGACCTCCATCGTCTCTGCCCTAAAGGGCAAGGCCGACGTCGCCCTCGGCAATGTCATCGGCTCGAATATCTTCAATATCCTTGGCATTATGGGCGTGTCGGCCGCCGTCTATCCATTCAGCATCATCAGCCAGCCTGCCCCCGGCGGCACAAAGCCGCTAGAAGTCGAAGCCATGGAATACCAGCCCGGCGAGAGCCTGGTCAGCATGCAGGATATGGGAGCGCTCGCCCTGTCGGTCTTCTTGCTGTTCCTGTTTGCCTATACCGGAAAGAAGCTGGCGCGCTGGGAAGGGGCGGTTCTCCTTGCCGCTTATGGCGTCTATATGGCCTTCAGCTTCAATCTCCTGCCGCGCTTCTGAGGCAGACCACGGGACGACGCCATGAGTGACGATATCTATTCCGGCCTCGACCAGCTTGGCGGATCGAACGCGATCCCGGCCTCGCCTGAAGAGGCTAAGCTCGAACGGGTGAAGAACCCGCATGCCGATACACTCTATCTGGCTCGCTTCACGGCGCCTGAGTTTACCTCGCTTTGCCCGGTCACAGGCCAGCCGGACTTTGCCCATCTCGTCATCGACTATGCGCCGGGGCCGTGGCTGGTGGAGAGCAAGAGTCTCAAACTCTACCTCACATCCTTCCGCAATCACGGCGCGTTCCACGAAGACTGCACCGTCGCGATCGGCAAGCGCCTGGCAGACTTGCTTGAGCCCAAATGGCTGCGCATTTCGGGCTACTGGTACCCGCGCGGCGGTATTCCGATCGATGTTTTCTGGCAGACCGGACCGATCCCGGACGGACTCTACGTGCCAGAGACGGGCGTTGCGCCGTATCGGGGCAGGGGGTAGCGCCCCCCGGCTAGACCGGCGTTTTCGGAAGAAGCCGCTCCAGAGGCCCCATACCGTCGCCATCCCTCACGGTCGTAAAGCCCGCAACGAGGTCAGACGAGTATGTTTCCTCCAGGACGGTTGAGACCTTGTAATACTCCGAAACCACCCTGTCCGATGTCAGCGTCACCATGCAGTAGCCATGCCCGTTCGGGTCGAACCATTCGACGTCCGCATTGGCATCTGCGAACTGCTCGCCAAGATCAGGCACACCGCTCACATATTCGCCCATTCCGGGAGAAGTAACGGAGGTGCAGCCAAACTCCACACCGCGCTGATTGCCGCCCGCATCATGTAGCGTGTTGGCCCAGGCCGTATGCGTGTCGCCGGTCAGCGTGACGAGGCGTGCGCCTGCTGTTTCGGCGGATGTGTAGAGGCGCTTGCGCGCTGCCGGGAAACCGTCCCAGGCGTCCAGATTGAAAGGTAGCTGCAACTGGCTGAAAGGGATCATGGCAGCCACATAACCGCCCTGAGCAGCGCGCTGCTCAGGCGTCAGCGTCTCCATGAGGTTGGGCGGTTTGACACTCGCCATGATCACCTGATTGGCAAGCACCTGCCAGGCCTTGCCAGAGGCGACAGAGGATTTGAGGCCGCCGGCCAGCCAGTCTTCCTGCACTTTGCCGAGCATGGTCCGGTCGTCACTAGTCACACGCGCCATCACGGCCTGCGCCTTGGCCGGTATGGCATCCGGGGCGACACCGCCGAGCTCCGCGCCCCAGCCGATTTCGTCGGACCGGCCGGTCAGCCGCGACTCAAGGCAGAACACCGTGGCGGTGTCGCCGAAGGTGAAGCTGCGATAAATGCCGCTGAACGCCCGGCCTGCTTCCAGGTCACGGACCGGCATCCATTCCATATAGGCCTGAACGGCGGCCTGTTTGCGATCGGTCCAGTTGCCTTCGGTTTCCGGCTGGTGATTTTCGGCGCCCGTGCGATAGGCATTATTGGCGCTTTCATGATCGTCCCAGGTGCAGATCCAGGGGGCAGCGGCATGGGCGGCTTGAAGCTTGGGATCGCTCTTGTACTGGGCGTGCCGCATCCGGTAGTCGCCGAGCGTGACGATCTCCATGGGCGGCTCATGGAAGCGGCCGAGTTGCTGCGCGGTCTCGCCGCCATAGCCGTCTACGCCGTACTCGTAGAAATAGTCGCCAAGGTGAATGACTGCGTCGAGATCGTCGCGCTTGGAGATATCGTCATAGACATTGAAATAACCGAACTGCCAGTTCGAGCAGGAGATCACCGCGAACTTCACATCCGGCGTACCGGACGCGGCCGTGGTTCGCGTGCGCCCGACCGGCGAGACGACATCCCCGCCAGACGTTTTGGCGGTAAACTGGTAATAATAAGTGGTTTCGGGATCGAGACCGGCTGCGTCGACTTTCGCGGTGAAATCCCGGCTCGCAGATGTTTCGATGAGCGCCTGACTGACGATGTCTTTCATCGCATCATCACGGGCGATGAGGACACTCACAGGTATCGTGGCGGCGGTGTCGTCCTCGGCGGGCGTTACACGCGACCAGAGGATGACGCGGTCGGAAAGCGGATCACCAGAGGCAACGCCATGATCGAAGCTGACAGCTCCTTCAAATGCCGGTCGATTGTCGGCAAGCGGATTGCCCGAGGTGGCGCAGGCAGCAAGACCGGCGGCCCCAAAACCAGCCCCCAGAAAGCGGCGTCTCGAAATCTTGCTCATGACAGGTCTCCTCCCAGATTCACCTTGTCTTATCCTGCCATCATGACGAATGCGCGAAACTGCGTCTATAAGCACGTCGTTATGACCAAACTTTCCGCGACCGCCCAGCCCGCCGACAATGGCAC
>NZ_JBARZC010000209.1:0-4723 GCF_049649345.1 Henriciella sp.
GACAAGGTCTTCGCCGATCTTGCCGGGCGCTATCCCGGCGCCGATACGACCCGTGATGATGCTGAAGCCGCGCGCTGGGCCGAGCGCATCTTCCATGGCAGTGAAGCGATCCCGGTGGCGCTCTATGGCACGCCCTTCCGCCGGCAGATCTGGCGGGCGTTGCTCGACATCCCGGCTGGCGAGACGCGCACCTATGGCGAGGTCGCCGCGGCGGCTGGCCAGCCCAAGGCCGTACGCGCCGCAGGCACGGCGATCGGGGCGAACAATATCTCCTGGCTCATCCCCTGTCATCGCGCCCTTGCTTCGGACAAAAGGTTACATAATTACCATTGGGGTGTGGCACGTAAGCGTGCCATGCTTACATTCGAGCGCGCGCACGCGGCCTGATCCTTCGATCTGGCGAGCGCGGCCGCGCTTCACAGATTGCAGGACCGAATATGCAGATACTCACTTTCTACGCGTTGATTTTCGTCGCGTTGGGGCTCTGGGGGGTATGGCTGATCCTTAAATGGCGTGAGCTGCCGCAATTTTCCTATGCGGTTTACAATTCCATGGTCGAGAAGGGGCTTCTGTCCGACGCCGTCGACCGCGACACGTTCAAGGAAAGCTTCATCCGTTGCGAGGCTCCGCTGGCAGCGACCTATCGCTGGGTTGCGGCCCTGATCAGCCTAGTCGCCCTGCCGCCCCTGATCATGGGGTTCAACATGGTGTGGGACTGGGTCTGGCGTCTCAATGGCGCCGTTTCCGGCCCGCTTGAGCGTGGCTATATGTTCCACGTCTTCATGACCTTCTGTGTCATCATGGGCGTGGTGGTCGGCTTCCTCTACCTCATGACCTCGCATTATTACCGCAACGCCCCACCTTCACTGAAGTCCGAGATAAAACGCCTCGAAGGAGGAAACGAATGAGCGTCGAATATCTCCACACGATGATCCGCATCAGCGATATCGACGGGGCGCTGAAATTCTTCTGCGACGGGCTCGGCCTCAAAGAGTTGCGACGCGTCGACAATGAAGCGGGGCGATTCACGCTGGTGTTTCTGGCGTCTCAGGAAGATATCGACCGGTTCGACGGGACGATGGATGGCGGACTTCCGCCCGGATTGCCGATGATCGAGCTGACGCATAATTGGGACCCCGAAGCGCTCGAGGGCGGACGAAATTTCGGCCACCTCGCCTACAAGGTCGACGATATCTACGAAGCGACCGAGCGGTTCGAGAAGATCGGTGTCACCATCAACCGGCCGCCGCGCGATGGCCGGATGTGCTTTGTGCGCTCTCCCGATGGCATCTCTGTCGAGCTGCTCCAGAAGGGTGACCCGCTGCCCCCTAAAGAGCCATGGGCGAGCGCTGATAATATCGGGACATGGTGAGCCGCGCCCGTGTCTGAAGAACAGGACCCCGAACGCAACCGCCTCTCCGCCCGCATCGCCCGGACGGCGAAAGTCGGCGGCAATCTTTCAGGCGCCGGCATTGCCTTTGCGGCCAACCGCCTGTTCGGCGGGGCTGAAAGCGATGAAAACATCGCCAAGGCGCTGACCTCGGCGCTGGGGAAGACCAAGGGCCCGCTGATGAAGGTCGCGCAGATGCTGTCGACCATTCCGGACTTCCTTCCGGCTGAGTACGCGAAGGAACTCTCCCAGCTTCAGGCCCACGCGCCGGCCATGGGCTGGCCTTTCGTCAAACGCCGGATGCGCGCCGAGCTTGGGCCGGACTGGCAAGCGAAATTCTCTGATTTCGGCCGCGAGGCCGCCCACGCTGCGTCGCTGGGGCAGGTGCATAGAGCCACTCTGCCGGATGGGCGCGAGGTCGCCTGCAAGCTGCAATATCCCGACATGTCGAGCGCGGTCGAGAGCGATGTCGGACAGCTCAAGAACCTGCTCGGACTTTTCAGGCGCATGGATGGCTCGATCGATCCGCGCGAAATGGTCGACGAGATTTCCGACCGGCTTCGCGAAGAGCTCGATTATGAACGCGAGCGCAAACATATGCAGCTCTACCGCGATATGCTCGGCGGCAAGGATTTTGTCCACATTCCTGAACCCGTTCCAGAGCTATCGACCGAACGTTTACTTACCATGGAATGGGTGAGCGGGGAGCCTTTGGGCGCCTTCGAGGACGCGCCTCAGGAGGTTCGCAACGGGATCGCCAAACGCCTCTACTGGACGTGGTGGCTGCCATTTACTCATTACGCCGTGATCCACGGCGATCCGCATCTCGGCAATTATCAGGTCAGGGAGGGCGGCGAGACGCTGAACCTGCTCGACTTTGGCTGCGTGCGGATCTTCCCGCCCAACTTCGTCGGCGGCGTCGTTGATCTCTACCGCGCTCAGCTGGCCGATGACTTTGATGCGGCCTATGCGGCCTATGAGAAGTGGGGCTTCAAGGACCTCAATCGCGACCTTGTCGAGGTGTTGAACATCTGGGCGAAGTTCATTTACGGACCGCTGCTCGATGACAGGGTGCGCAGCGTCGCAGACGGTGTTGCGCCCGGCGAGTATGGCCGCAAGGAAGCCTTCCAGGTGCGCAAGCTGCTGAAGGAAAAAGGGCCTGTCACCATCCCGCGCGAGTTTGTTTTCATGGACCGCGCCGCCATCGGTCTCGGCGCGGCCTATCTGCGCCTGCGCGCTGAGCTCAACTATCACCAGCTCTTCGAGGAAAGCCTCGAAGGCTTCTCTGAAGCCGATGTGACGGCGCGCCAGCAAGACGCGCTTTCCAAGGCCGGGCTGAGCGACTAAGCCAGACCGGATGGATGATGGTGCCTACAACACGCCGAGCGCGCTTGGCCGCGAACCGCTGACGGCTGGCTTCTGGGTGCTCTGTGCGCCCTTCCTGTTTCCGGTGATCGGGATGACGATCATCACGCTGGCCTGGCCGCAATTCACCGAAATCCTTTCTACAGAAACCCCTGCGCGCGAGGCGATCAACTGGATCTGGATCGTGCTTGCCGCCATACATCTTGCTCATTTCGCGGCGCTCAGCGTGTGGAGCGAACGCGCTGGCGCAGGCGTCTTTGCCGGCGACATGCGCGCGACGCCGAACTGGATTATCGCCGCCCTCCTGCTCGGCCCGCCCATCCTGCTCGTGCCCAATGTTATAGCCGGGATGATGTTCGGGGGGACCGATGGCTGGGAATATAGCGGCGAGGTGAACACCAGCCTGTTTGCGCCGGAGAATTGGGGGGCGATGTATCTGATCTTCGCACTGCTGCTCGCGCCGCTCCTGGAGGAGGTCACGTTTCGCGGTGTGGCGCTTGGCGCGCTGGTAGTGCGCGGTGTGCCGCCCTTCATGGCGATGGTGATCTCGAGTGCGGCGTTTACCTTCCTGCACATGCAATATTCTGTGCCCGCGCTGATCGTCGTTTTTGTTGCAGGTATGGGCTTTGCCTGGCTGCGCCTGAAGAGCGGATCGATGATGGTGCCGATCCTCGCGCACATCTCGGCCAATGCGGTCATCACCTTCCTCGCCAGCCTGGCGCCGCCTTCCTCCGGGTGATGACTTGAAGCGACACGCGGTTCGCAGCAAAACCCGTCGCCATGACGGATGATTTTGACCGCACTCAGACTTTCGACATCCCGGACGGCTACCAGCTGCTGCCCTGGCATCGCGGCTTTGGCCGGCAGGTCGGACCGCTCTTCGAGAAGCGCGACGAGACCGGGCTGACGCGCGCCTTCCGCGTCGAGGAGCACCACACAAACGGCATGATGAATGCACATGGCGGGATGCTTATGACCTTTGCCGACATGGCCTGGGGTGGGGCGGTCGAGAAGGATGAGGACACCTGGTGGGTGACGATCCGCCTCCTCTGCGACTTCCTCTCCGGCGCCAAGCATGGCGAGTGGATCGAGGGCAATGGCAAGGTCGTCGGCCATGTCGATGGCATCTTCACCGTCGAAGGGCGCATCTGGAGCGGCGAGCGCACGCTGCTGACCGGCACCGGCCTGTTCAAGGTCATCGAGCGGCGGGGCCAGTAGCGATGGCAGACCAGATCCAGACCAATGACCCGCGCAACATGGCGGCGCAGCCGAGCGAGGACCAGCTGCCGCTGAAAGCCTATGGCGGGGCGAAACCGCCGGCGCCGGACTGGTTCACGAAGGCCATCGAGACCGAGTTCGAGACCCGCCGGGTCGAGGTCGAGGGCGCCGGGGTCGCCTACCAGGTCTGGGGCGAGGACACCAAGCCCGGCCTCCTGCTCGTCCATGGCAACGGCGCCCATTCGCACTGGTGGGATTTCATCGCGCCCTTCTTCGCGGGTGACTACCAGGTCATCGCGCCGACCTTCTCAGGCATGGGCGACAGTGACTGGCGCGAGACCTATTCCTTCGACCAGTTCGCCCGCGAGCTGGTTGCCGTCAGCGACCATGCCGGCTTGTTCGAGCGGGCGCAAAAGCCGGTCATGGTCGCGCACTCCTTTGGCGGCATGGTCGGCGTGGTGGCAGCGGTTGCCGATGGCGAGCGCTTCAAGGGCGCGATCATCGTCGACACGCATGTCGAGCCACCCGGCGAGGAGCGCCCGCGCCCGCCCAGTCGCAAGCGGCCGAACCGGCTCTACCCGGACCTGGAAACCGCGCTCGCCCGCTTCCGCCTCGCCCCGCCGCAGCCTTGCGACAATCATTTCGCAGTCGACTATATCGCCCGCCACAGCCTGAAGGAGACGACAGACGAGACCGGCCAGTCCGGCCTTGTCTGGAAGTTCGATCCGTTCATCTTCAGCAAGCTTACAC
>NZ_JBARZC010000210.1:0-3513 GCF_049649345.1 Henriciella sp.
GATCCGGAGCCGCCAGGCTGGGGACCTTGTTGGCGAGGGACGCTCCGGATCTGTGGCTCAGCCAGGCCGGCAGGCGCGGGGAGGGTTGCGGCCGGCCCGAGGGTCCGCGGCGGCCTTTCTTCCGCGCCCGGACTTGCCTGAATTGACCCCCGCATTCGCGATGGATCAGGCTCAGGGCTGCCTTGAACTGATCCCCGCATGCGCGACGGATCGGGCTCAGGGCTGATCGTATTCAGTCTCGCGATTGCCTTCTGCAAAACGGGCCTCCCTTGGCTGATGGGGAACCGATAAACCACAAACGATTAATTAGTCTACACCGCAAACGAATAATTACAGGTTTGTAATTTATGAGAGTAGGGTTCTGCTGGCAAAGTGAGGGCAACCTGGGAGAAGGCTGTGTCACCAGAGATGTTTGGCGTTTACAGGGCCGCGCTGCTGCTTCTCGTGAACGCCGGTTTTCTGGTGCTCATCGTCATCGTACCCGCGACACTCTTTGCAAGTTGGGCGCTGATCAGGAGGCTGCCGCTTCGCGGCCGGCTGTTGGTGCCAGCCGACACGTTCGGGCGCGGATGCTGGATTGTTTCTTGGCTCGGCCTCGCTCTGACGCCAGAGATCGAGCTGGGGCAATTTAGCTGGGCGATGGTTGCCGGCTCATCTGTCGGGCATTTAGCGGCGCTTTGGGTGCAGTCGGAAGCTGTCGACCGGCTCTATGAGCCCAAGGAGCCTTGGGAAATCTAGCGCTTAGGCGGCGTTCCCTGACCGGTTCTTAAGGCTGCGAAATGTGGCGATTACGACCGCCGCATCATCGGGGTTATTACGCATCCAATAGATCAGGGCGCGCTCTTCATCGGTCAGGCCGTCCCCCTGCTCGATGAAGTACGCCACAGGCCTGCCGAGCAGAGCAGCAATCGTCACCAAAAAATCAATGCTGACAGGCCGCCGGCCCGTTTCGTAGCGATGCACCGCGGCCTGAGACGTGTTCAGCTTTTCGGCAATCTCCATCTGCGTCCAGCCAAGCTCGTTTCGAGCTTCGCGCATCCGGCGGCCGACGAAGTGAGAATGTTGCAGGTCTCGCGCTTCCATCCTTGCAGTTTCGGGCAGGTCGCGTTGCCTAGAGAATGCCGTTTCCGGTTTAATTTGGAAAAAAGAGGGTTGCGGCTCTAAGCAAATCACACCAGCCAATAAACCGGAAACGATTATTAAGGCTAGGTCAGTGTCGAAAAAAACTTCCCCGATAACCCGTCTGGATTACTGGCGCAGGGCCAACGGTCTGACCACACGCGAGCTCGGCAGGCGGCTCGGCGTCGCACAGATGACGGCCTGGCGATACTGCGCCGGCAAACAGCATCCGCAGTACCGTGACACGCGCTGCCGGCTGGAACTCGTCACGGATGGGGTGTGCGATGCCGCCAATTATGCCGATCCGGTCGATCCCGAAACCGGCGAGGCGATCGAGGCGGCAGCCCTGAGCGAGATCCATCGCGACAGCGGGGATCAATCCAAGAAGGCGCTCGCCTCATGAGCCCGGCGCTGGTGCGATATCTCGAGGCGGGCCATGAGCTCGCGCTTGCGGTCGAAGAGTTGATCGAGACGCGCGGCGCCTGCGCGAGGGGCCGGCTGGCCAATGCTGTCTGGCTGGTCGGGAAGGCGCAGCGTTCCGTCTCGATCGGCGGGACCCGGCCTGTCTTCCAGGACACGATGGCAATCTATCGGCGGGTCGACGGGCTGCGCCGGCTGGTTGCGGCCTGGCATGCGAGCCCTTCGCCCTTCGGGGCGCATATCGAGGATCTTGCCGACCTTGCCGGCCCGTGCCGGATCGTGAAGCGCGCGCACCGCGAGGCTTTTGCTTTTGATCCCTGCATGGCCGCTGCCGCGGCCGCCCAGGCTCACATCCGCACCCACCACCATCCTCGCGGCGAGCGCAGCCCTGAGCCCGATCCATCGCGAAGCGAAGCGCAGCGGGGATCAAACCAGAAAGGAGAGCCCCATGGGTAAGCATGGAGAACACAACAGCTATGATCTGCGGCTCGAGCGCGCGGCCTTCTGGCAGCTGCGCTCGGTGATGGAGGTCAGCCCCGGCCGCGACATTGAGCTCGCGCATATCAGCGACGATTTGCTGGCGCTGGACGAGGCGAAGAACGGGCCCAATCATGCGGCGATCATCACTGCCTCGCCGCACCGCTATACCGGGCTTGCCTGGGAGTGCCTGGCGCGCCATTGGCGAAACGATCCCGGCAGTCCGTCGAGGCGTCACGCGCTGGCGCTTGCCTCGGCGCAGATCCTCGATGCCTGTCTCGACCTGCCGCAGGTGACCGTCGACCGGCTGCGCAAGGAAGCGCGCGAAGAGATCACCGACGTGCTGGCGCGCTTCGATATCGAGGCCGGCCGGTCCGGCGCGCATCTCGATGTGTTTGCGAATGAGGGGCGGAGAGCGTCATGAGTGTAGAGGCTTTACCCCCCCCCGCCGGCAAGAGCCGATATCAGCACATTGTCGACGAGGCGACGCGCCGGACCGTCGACGAAATGAAAATCACGCTGCCGCAGACGGCGCGGCGCGCTGCCGAGATCACGGTGGACCTGATGATCGCTGAGGTTCTGACAATTCTGAGTGAGGGCGCGTCATGATGAGCGCCGTGACCGCAGAGGCTTGCGCGCAGGCATTGATCGCCAGTGCGAGAGAGGGGGCGGCTGACCTTTCGGTTCTGAGGGATCTCGATCCGGAGGCCTTGCCGGAAGATGTCTGGTTCAAGTGGCGCTGCCTGGCGGCGACGGCATTGATCCATGTCGGCTACGATCCGGACCAGGTTCATCGCGTCATGGAGATCGAGAGTGTTCGTGTTCCAAGCGAGGCCTGGAAAATTCCCAACCTTACCAGCGCTTCACGGGCTTCGGCAGCCGTTCTGAAGCTCAGCGAACGCGCGCTCTATCCGCGCTGCGAGGTCTAGCCATGTCGAGCACTTATGAAATCTGCCGGGCGATCCGTCATCTGGAGGCCAATCCGCGCGACCTGATGGGCATGCGCCGGCTCGACAATCATCTGAGGCAGATGCCGGCGGCGCAATTCATTCATGGCGCGCGTGACAGCCGGATCGCCGCCTCGATCTACAAGGCGGCCGGCAATGTGGTGAGCCTCTGGCATGAAGAGAGCGAGCGGGCCAACTGGATCTCGATTGCCTGCTTCCTGGTCAAGCGGATGGAGAAGCCGAAAAAGCTGCCAAAGCCGAAGCGCGGCGCGGGCGCGGACCTGAAGGCGCGCGCGGCCGGGGAGGCGGGATGACGCCGCTTGCCTTTCGTCTCAATCTGCGCCGGGCCGAGGCGCTGTCGCGCCAGATCATCCGGGCGCACGGCCTGCCGGTGCGCAATGTCAAGACGCTGCCGGCCTTCCTGATGGCCGAGGCCTTCGATCTTCGCAATTCCGTGCTGCGCCGGCACACGCGCCAGAAGCGCTCGGCCTGTTCGAAGATGCGGGCGCGCTGGGCCGATCGCTGCGACGCCGATCCGGCGCTCGAGCGG
>NZ_JBARZC010000211.1:0-1787 GCF_049649345.1 Henriciella sp.
GTCCAGCTAATGCGGCCCAAGGATGACAGTTTCACCGCAAAGGCGGACCGCATCGCGCCGCAAATGAGCTTCCCGCTGCTCAGCGACAGCGCCCAGGAGATCCGCTTTTCGCCGCCGCCTCCCGGCAAGCCGATCATGGTCAATCTGTTTGCCAGCTGGTGTGCGCCCTGCCGCGTCGAGCATCCGGAAGTGACAGCGCTCGCAGAGGCCCATCCCGGTCAGGTCTTCGGGCTGGCCTACAAGGACGTGCCGGAGGCAACGCGCGGGTTTCTGGACGAGCTTGGCAATCCATTCGAACAGATCGGCATCGACCGGTCAGGCCAGGGCGGGCTGGAATTCGGGCTGACCGGCGTGCCTGAGACATTCGTGATCAGCCCGGAAGGAAAGATCATAATGCATGTGCGCGGTGTGCTCGACGCAGAGAGCCGAGCGAAAGTGAGCGACGCATTGGAGGGCTAAGCGCGAACCGCGTCAGCTTTTCTTCTTTTTCTTCTTTTTCTTTTTCGAAGATTTCTTGTCCGACTTGTCGGCTTTCGCTGGCTTTTCTGCCTTCTCAGCCTTGGCCGGTTTGCTGTCCTTGGAAGACTTGGTGGATTTGGCAGGCTTGCTCTTCGACTTCTCGGCGGACTTATCGCTCTTCGACGTCGCCTTCGCCTCGCCGGTCTCTACGCTCTCGGGCTCCGGCGCAGCTTCGCCAGGCTGCGATCCGGAGACGCGGGCAAGCGAGTCGATGAGCGCGCTTCGCCGGTTTGAGCGGATCATGGAGAGAAGCTCGCTGTCGGCGGCCTGCACATGTGGCAATGCCGCCTCATAAGTCTTGCGCCCTTTCGCCATCAGGGACACCGCCTTGGCGCGCTTGTCTTCTTTGGAGATGACGCGCTTGATGTAGCCGGACAGCTCCATCCGGCGGACCATTTCAGCAAGGGTCGAGCGGTCGATACCGGTCTGATCGACGAGGCGCGCCTGGCTCTGTCCATCCTCGCCGGCGAGCGCGGCAAGCACCGCAAACTGACGAAGCGTCAGCCCCTGATCAGAGAGCGCCCCCGCGGAAAGATTGACCGCCGACTGCTGAGCGCGGTGCAGCAAATGGCTCGGCGAAGTATGAAGATCGAAATCCTGTTTTGCTTGTTCGTCCGCCATTCCATCATTACCCTTGCTGCTGTAGCTGCATCGCGCCCCAGATCGTATCTTGGGAACGAACCGTCCACGGATCAATGATTTTCCCCAATAAAGCGAGACGATAACAGCATCATGACACCTCAAACAGACGAGTCCTTCGACATGCGTGTGCCTGAGGGCGATGACCGGGAACGGCGCGTGTGCGGAACGTGCGGCTTCATCGACTATCAGAACCCGCGCATTGTGGCCGGCTCGGTCGTGACCAGGGGCGCCAAGATCCTGCTCTGCAAGCGCGCCATCGAACCGCGCAAGGGCTACTGGACCCTGCCGGCGGGCTATATGGAGCTTGGCGAGACGGTCGAAGCAGCCGCCGCCCGCGAGGCCATGGAAGAGGCTTGCGCGAAGATCGACATCGACCGTGTGCTGGCGGTGTATTCGGTGCCGCGGATCGGGCAGGTCCAGATCATGTTCCGAGCAGAGCTGGAGTCAGAGATCGCCGCCGGGCCGGAAAGCCTCGAAGTGGGGATGTTCGACTGGAAGGACATTCCGTGGTCAGACTTGGCGTTCCCGACTGTGGTCTGGGCGCTCACCCATTATGCCCAATCGCGCGGCCTCGAGACATTCGCGCCTTACGCCACGCCGCCGGGCACCGAAAAGATCACGACGTA
>NZ_JBARZC010000212.1:0-2155 GCF_049649345.1 Henriciella sp.
ACATAGCCGTCGATCACGTCATGGCGCATGTCGGTCACGGTCTCGGTGACATTGCCGGCATGCATGAAGTCGCGGCGCTGTTCGAAGATCGCCTTGCGCTGGTCATTGATGACGTCGTCATATTTGAGGACGTTCTTGCGGATCTCGAAATTGCGCTGCTCGATCTTCTTCTGCGAAGTTTCGATCGCCTTGTTCATCCACGGATGGGTGATGCCCTCATCTTCCTTGATGCCGAGGCTTTTCATGATCGAGTTGAGGCGTTCGGCCGCGAAGACGCGCATCAGGTCGTCTTCGACAGAGATGAAGAATTTCGATTTGCCGGGGTCGCCCTGACGGCCGGTCCGGCCGCGCAGCTGGTTGTCGATGCGGCGGCTTTCGTGGCGCTCTGTGCCGAGCACGAACAGGCCGCCTGCAGAGAGCGCCTCTTTCTTGCCGATGGCGATGTCTGACTTGATCTCTTCTTCGAGGGCCTTTTCTTCCTCTTCGGAAGGCTCGCGGCCGTGTTTTTCCTTGAACTCGTCAATCGCCTTCCAGAGGCGCATTTCGAGGTTGCCGCCGAGCTGGATATCGGTGCCGCGGCCGGCCATGTTGGTCGCGACGGTCACAGCGCCTGGAAGGCCGGCATCGGCGATGATCTCGGCTTCCTTCTCGTGGTGGCGCGCGTTCAGCACATTGTGCGGGATCTTCGCCTGGGTCAGCAGCGTGGAGATAATCTCGGATTTCTCGATCGACGCGGTACCGAGCAGGACAGGCTGGCCCTTGGCGCGCGCATCGCGGACCTCCTTGATGATTTCCTGATATTTCGCAGAGGCGATGCGGTAGACGACATCATCGTCATCAATACGCGCAATCGGCTTGTTGGTCGGCAGCTGGAAGACGTCGAGCTTGTAGATGTCGGCAAATTCGGCCGCTTCGGTGATCGCCGTACCGGTCATGCCGGCGAGCTTGTCATAGAGGCGGAAGTAATTCTGGAAGGTGATCGAGGCGAGGGTCTGGTTCTCGGGCTTGATCTCAACGCCTTCCTTGGCCTCGATGGCCTGGTGCAGGCCTTCAGACAGGCGGCGGCCTTCCATCATCCGGCCGGTAAACTCGTCGACCAGCATCACCTGGCCGTCCTTCATCAGATAGTCTTTATCCCGGTGGAAGAGCTTGTGGGCGCGCAGCGCCTGATTGGAGTGGTGGACGATGGAGACGTTCTGCGGATCCCACAGCGAGCCTTCTAGCAGTCCCGCCTCTTCGAGCATCCGCTCCAGCTTCTCCATGCCCTCTTCAGTATAGATGACAGAGCGCTGTTTCTCGTCGAGTTCGATATCGGTCTCGTCGTCGAGCTCGGGGATGAGCTTGTCGATGGTGCGGTAAAGGTCCGAGCGGTCATCGGTCGGGCCGGAAATGATCAGCGGCGTGCGCGCCTCGTCGATCAGGATCGAGTCGACCTCGTCGACGATGGCATAGGCATGGCCGCGCTGCGCCATCTGCTCGAGCGAGTATTTCATATTGTCGCGCAGATAGTCGAAGCCGAACTCATTGTTCGTGCCGTAAGTGATGTCGCAGGTATATGCGGCCTTGCGTTCCTGGTCATTCAGGCCGTGCACGATGGTGCCGGTCGTCATGCCGAGGAAGCCGTAGATCTTGCCCATCCATTCGGCGTCGCGGCTGGCGAGATAGTCGTTGACCGTGATGACGTGGACGCCCTTGCCGGCCAGCGCATTGAGATAGACCGCCAGCGTCGCAACGAGGGTCTTGCCCTCGCCGGTGCGCATTTCTGCGATCGAGCCCTGATGCAGCACCATGCCGCCGATCAGCTGGACGTCAAAATGCCGCATGCCGAGCGCGCGCACAGAGGCCTCGCGAACCACGGCAAAGGCTTCTTCCAGAATGTCATCAAGGCTCGCCCCATCGGCGAGCCATTTGCGAAACTCTTCTGTTTTGGCTGTCAGCTCTTCATCGCTGAGCGCCTGCATGGCCGGCTCCAGCGCGTTGATCTTCTCCGCCCGCTTGCGCATGGGCTTGATACGTCTGTCATTTGAAGAGCCGAAAAACTTGCGGGCAACTGAGAGCATTGATCCTGGTACCAATCTACCTGGTTGACTTGGTTTGGCCGTCCTGCCTTGAACTTCTTTACAGGAGGTGCACACCGATCTGTGTAGCGCTGGGC
>NZ_JBARZC010000213.1:0-2839 GCF_049649345.1 Henriciella sp.
TTTGGAAACGGGTGCCGCCCGCGGCGTCGCCGGAGCGACGCATCCGCTGTCTGCCGCCTTCGCGCTCGCGTCGGCTTCGGCAATGCTGCTCGTGCTCAGTACGTTGATTGCTCCGGAAGCCGTTGCATGCGGCGTTCTGGTCATGGTGATCGCGAGTGCGGCACTCTGGCGCTATATTACATGGCGGCTCAACGGCTATAGCGGTGATGCACTCGGTGCTATACAACTTATAGGGGAAATTGGGCTCTACCTGGGAATCGTCGCTTGTCCTTGAAGATGCTGCGTCATACGCGCCCGGTTGATAGCAAGGGGCGATGCTATGGGTTGACCGATCTGCCGCCGGGCCCGGATTTTGGCGCCGTGGCGGACATGCTGGCCCAGTCATTGCCGTCGGTGAGCCTGATCGTGACGAGTCCGCTCATGCGTTGCCGGTTGCTTGCGCAGCGCCTCGCCGAGGCCCGTGATGTTCCGATGCGCATTGACGAGCGAATAATCGAGATGGATTTCGGCACGTGGGAAGGGCGGCTCTGGGCCGAAATTCCGCGCGATGAAATCGAAGCCTGGGCGCAGGACTTTCTCGAAGGGCGACCGCATGGCGGCGAGACCGTAGCGATGCTCGAGACGCGGGTACGCGCGGCGCTCGATGACGCGCCCGGTTTGGTCGAAGATCCCGATGTGCTCTGGGTCACGCATGCCGGAGTGGTGCGTGCAGCGCATGCTATTCTGGACCACGGGCACGCCTGGGACACCGAACTCGATTTCGGCGCCTGGACCGACCTCGGTAATCATTCTACCGGCACCTGCCGGGCGTGCGCCAGCCAGGGCTCAGCGCCACAGCAGCCCTGAGCGCGAACCACCTCCCCATGGTCCCACGACCACATTCTGGTCCGCAAGGCCGCTCTGTGCGGTCTGGCTTCCGGCCCGCGCACGGTCGATGAGCGCCGCCGTCTCGTCCATATCTTGCACCTTGACAGCTCCCGCCATGACATCGCGCATTGGCATGAAGCCGTAGGCCTGTTCGGTCAGATCGGCGGCATCGTAGGTCATCTGGCCAAGGCCCACGTAGTGGCGGATCGTGCCATTGCGCCGCAGACGATCCTCGAAGAAGGCGCAGGCGATCAGGCATTGGTCGGCGAGGCCGCGGATGATGTCGGCAGGGGCGTTGGAATCCATCGCCTGCGAAATTCGGATCGTAAGCAGGTCGACCTGGAGGTTTGCGCCGATGAAGCGGGCAAAGGTGATCGAGAGATAGGCCTCGAGGTTCTCCGTCAGCGGAACGCCGGCCTTCTCGATACCTGCCTTGACGAAATCAGAAGCGATCGCGAGGGTCGATGGGGTCATGCTGGCTCCGTTATGCGAGACATTCGTGACGTCCGGCCGGAGGCGCGCGCCGACTGGCAGACAGAACAAGTGCTCCGGACGCATGGCGTCATCGTCACCTCATGGGACAGTCTCCTTGCAACGCCATGTTGCCGGAGAGGAAGTTGGTTTGGGGTTAACGCGCTTTCGGCGAACGCCGCTTTGCCGACGCGTCGAATGCGCATGCCGCGAATTCGGCTGTACCAAAAAAGCCCGTTCGGCGAAGGCCACTCCGCCATATCGGCCGTCCGGACAGGGCACACACACGCTAGTCACCCTAGCAGGCTACCACGCGGCGGTGTTTTCCCAAAGCATGTGCGCAACGCAGACACGCACGCTTGAGCCACGCGAAGTCATTTGCCGATTCTTCGTGCAACAATTGCTGGCGGGTGCTCGAATGGACGACCGAGCAGTATGACGGTCATGCTGCAGGGAAGGAACACGCGCATGATGGGACGATCCGAAAGGCTCGAATTCGAAGGTCACGACGGTGGCCGGCTGGCGGCAAGGCTGGAACTGCCGATCGGCAAGCCACGCGCCTATGCGATCTTTGCGCATTGTTTTACCTGCTCGAAAGACGTCTTCGCCGCCACGCGGATCTCCCAGGCGCTGGCTGCAAGGGGCCTGGCAGTTCTGCGCTTCGATTTCACCGGGCTGGGCCGCAGCGATGGTGATTTTGGCAATACCAACTTCTCGTCGAACATTGCCGATCTCGTGGCAGCTGCCGCCTATCTGCGCAAGACGCATTCCGCCCCCGAGCTGCTCGTGGGGCATTCGCTCGGGGGGGCTGCCGTCCTGGCAGCTGCGGGTGCTCTCAAGGAAGTGCGCGCAGTCGCTACGATCGGCGCGCCCTCCGATGCGGCGCATGTGGTCGAGAACTTCGCGGCCGATATCGCGCGCATCGAAGCCGAGGGTCAGGCGGAAGTTTCCCTCGCGGGGCGCAAGTTCACCATCAGGAAGCAGTTTCTCGATGACGTGAAGGATTCCGCGTTGCTCGACAAGGTTGCCAACCTGAACAAGCCGGTACTCGTAATGCACGCACCGTTGGATGAGACGGTTGGCATTTCCAACGCTTCGGAGCTTTTCATTGCGGCCAAGCATCCCAAGAGCTTCGTATCGCTTGATGATGCTGATCATCTGCTCACCCGGCCGGCCGATGCGGTCTATGTAGCGGAGGTTCTTGTTGCCTGGTCGGAGCGATATCTCTCGCCCATGGATGCGAACCACCCCAATCTTGTGCGTGTGAGCGAGACGGGCGCCTCGAAGTTCCAGCACCTCGCCGAGGCCGGGCCACATGCGGTTCTGGTCGACGAGCCGCGTGAGGTCGGGGGCACCGAAACCGGTCCGACGCCCTACGATTATCTCTCCATCGCGCTGGGCGCCTGCACGTCCATGACGCTACGGCTCTATGCCGCGCACAAGAAACTCAAGCTTGGCCGCATTACCGTGACCGTGGATCATGCCAAGCTGCATGCCAAGG
>NZ_JBARZC010000214.1:0-2660 GCF_049649345.1 Henriciella sp.
GTATCGGGACCGGTCTCGCTGGTCCTGCCGGCGGATTCAGCCTGGCTGGAAGGCGGAGAGAAGGGCGGCAAGGCCTCCATTCCAAGTCTGCGGCAGACCTCGAAAGAGAAGATTGATGCAGCGGTGGAGGCGATCGGCAAGGCGAAATCGCCTGTCGTCATCATCAATGGCACGGCGCTCACAGAGGAAGGGCTTGCATCAGCCGCGCGTCTCAAGGTGGCGGGCGTGCGCGTCATGACCGACACCTTCTACTGGAAGATGCGGCGCGGCGCAGGCGTCTTCACGCCGGACCGGATGCAGTATTTCGCTGAGGCCGCCATGGCCGACCTTGAAGGTACAGACCTGATGCTGACAGCCGGCACCTCCCTGCCGGCCGCCTTCTTTGCCTATCCGGGCAAGCCAAGCCTGCTCGTTCCGGAAGGGTGTGAGACGATGGATCTAGGCGGCGCTGATACCGACAGCGCGACAACGCTCGCCATTCTTGCAGATGCGCTAGACGCGAGTGAGAGTGCGCCGCCTGCGGCTCTCGATAAACCGTCAGCACCTGCAGGAGAGCTCAATGCTGCTGCGGTCGGGGCGAGCGTTGCGCGGCACATGCCGGAGAATGCAATCGTGTCGGATGACGGGGTCTCAAACAGCCTGCCGGTCTTCCTCTCTACCCAGAATGCCGAGCCGCACGACTGGCTGATGCTGACCGGCGGCGCCATCGGGCAGGGCCTGCCACTCGCACTTGGCGCGTCTGTCGCCGCGCCGGACCGTAAAATCATCGCGCTCACGGGCGACGGGGCCGGGATGTACACCAATCAGGCGCTGTGGAGCATGGTGCGCGAGGGCTGTGACGTGACCACGATCGTCTTTGTCAATCACACCTATCGCATCCTCAATATCGAGCTGCATCGCACCGGCGCCGGCAACCCCGGGCCGACGGCGAAAGACATGCTGGCGATTGGTGAGCCGGACATTGACTGGGTGAGCCTCGCGCAAAGCATGGGTGTTCAGGCCACGGCGGCAACGACGGCGGAAGAGTTCGATGCGGCCTTCGAGGACGCCATGAAGCAGAAGGGGCCGAAGCTGATCGCGGCGCTTGTGCCGGGGTGATCATCGAGATTTGAAATGGCCAGGGTAATCATTCTCAACGGCACCACCAGCGCCGGAAAGACATCGCTCGCCAAGGCTGTGCAGCGTCTCGCCGAAAAGCCAATCCTCAGGGTCTCAATGGATGATTTTCTGGAGATGATGCCGCCGCGCTACGCCAATCATGCTGAGGCGTTTGAGTTCAGGACTCTTAGCGGCAACGAAGGTCCTGAAGTCGAGATCACGGCCGGGCCTTATGGCATGGCGCTCCTGGAAGGTATGCGGGCATCCGTCGCCGCGCTGGCCGATTCCGGGCTGGACGTGCTGGTCGACGATGTGACGCTCGATGCAAGCGCACTTGATGATTATCGCAGGAAACTCGCCGGCCATGATGCCCACTTCGTCGCCGTGACGTGCAGCCTCGAAACAGCCGAAGCCCGCGAAGTCGCGCGGGGCGACCGTGATATCGGGCAAGCACGCTGGCAGTATAGCCGCGTCCACGAAGGCAAGACGTATGATCTTGAGATCAATACCGATGAGGCCGGGCCGGAGGCATGTGCCCGGCGTCTCATAGACGCCTTCTCACTCTGACAAACCAAAAGGGCGGCGATTGCTCGCAGCCCCTCTGCCAGGCCGAGGCCCGGAGCCTAACCGTCCCTGGTAGATTTAGTCGACGAATTCCCAGCGGTCGCCGCCAACATTACATGCGGTGGCCGGCTCGCTCACGCGCTGGCCGTTGACGTAGCGATCACGGTAGACGGTACGGCACTCGCCGCTGTCATAGCCCGTCGTGTAGCCGGAATTGTAGCCGCTTGTGGTTGCGCCATAGCCCGGATCATACCGGCTGCCATAGAGCTCTTCGCCGGGGCGCACATCGGCATAGCCATTGTTTGAATAGCCGCTTTGCTGGCCGTAGGTGACCGCCTGGGCGTTATTGTTACCCCAGCCATTGCCATAGGCCTGACGGGTCGGCGGGGCGACCTGCATGTTGCCATAGCGCTGGTTCTGGCTCGGCGCATAGGCGCGGGTGTTGCAGTTCGAGGCGCTGCTGGCGAGGGCATTGCCTGCCACGCCGCCGACAATCGCACCGATCACGGCGCCGGCAACCTGGTCGCCATTGTCATTGCCTCTGTGATGGCCGCGTCCGCGATAGCCATGACCATAACCCCGGTCCCAACCACGCGAATAGCGGTGGCCGCGGCGGCGATGGCGATCATCATCATCATTGCCTGCAATCGCAGCGCCAAGCAGACCGCCGGCGATCGCACCGACGACCGTACCCGCGCCCTGGTTTGAGCGGCGTTCAGCCTCGCAATTGGTGTTGTGATAGCTCGGTTGCTGATAGCCATAATCATTATAGCCATTGTCGTAATTCGAGTAGCCATAGCTTTGCGCACCGGCCGGCAGGGCCATGGCGAGTGCGGCAGCGCTACCCAGAATTCCCAGTCTCATCGCGGACATAAAATCTCCTTTCAGCGTCAGGAGGACAAACCTCCTACGTCTTCAGCCTGTACTATAGCAAACCAAGCTGAACGCTGGCTGAAGAGAAAAACATATTATTTTCAGCAAGATATATGCCGCACTGG
>NZ_JBARZC010000215.1:0-4680 GCF_049649345.1 Henriciella sp.
TCTGACCGGACGCGACCTCGACAACTCGTCCGAGGACATCGGTCGAATGGCTGTAATTCCAGCGGGTACCGGGCGAAAAGAGCAGCGGAAGTTTCGCCAGCCGTGCGCACATCTCCTCGAGCGTCTCGTCTGGCCGGGCGATCTTCTCGCGCCGGTACATCGCATCAACCTCATGCTGCATCAGGAAGCCGTAGGTCAGCCCCGATGTATGCGTGAAGAGATCTCGGATTTCCATCGGCCGGATCGGCTTGCGCGTCTCGAAATCATCCACCGTGCCCTGCACGAAGACTTCGGTGTCGGCAAATTCGGGAATGTATTTCGAGACAGCGTCGTCAAGACGGATCTTGCCTTCCTCGAACAGCATCATGGCCGCCACGGAGGTGATCGGTTTGGTCATCGAATAGATGCGGAAGATGGTCTGCGCATTGATCGGCTCGCCGCCCTCGAGGCGCGTGCGACCGCGATAGGCCTCGTGAACGATCTGGCCATTACGAGAGACCAGTGTCGCCATGCAAGGCAGCTTGCCCGTATCGAGATAGTTGCCTGCGAAGAAATGCGGGATCGCGTCCAGCCGCTCCTCGTTCAGCCCGACATCCGATGGCGCGATCTCATCCTGTAGCGTCATTTCTGCCCCTTTGTGTCCCGCCCCTGTGGGTGCGTTATAACTGGTCGGCCTGACCGGCCTTTTTGAGCTCGCGCGCAATGATGATTTGCTGAATCTGGCTCGTGCCTTCGTACAGCCGGAAGATACGCGCGTCACGGTAGAACCGCTCAATGCCATAGTCTGTGATATAGCCGGCGCCGCCAAACACCTGGACGGCGCGGTCCGCCACGCGGCCATTCGCTTCTGTGGAAAACAGCTTTGCCGAGGACGCTAGAAGCGTAACATTCTCTCCCGCATCGCGCCGCCTGGCTGCATCCAGGATCATGCAGCGCGCCGCATAGGTATCGGCCTGGCTATCGGCAAGCAGGGCCTGGATCAGCTGATGGTCGATAATCGGCTTGCCGCCCTGCACTCGTTCGCTCGCATAGGTGACCATTTCCTTGATGAGACGCTTGGACATGCCGGTGGCAACCGCGGAGATATGGAGCCGGCCCTTGTCGAGCACGCTCATCGCCACCTTGAAACCCTCGCCTTCATTGCCGATCAGATTGTCGACCGGCACGCGCGCATCCTCGAAAATCACATCGCAGACATGGGCGCCCTGCTGGCCCATTTTCTTTTCAGGCTGGCCAACGCTGACGCCCGGCGTGTCGCGCTCGACGACGAAGGCCGACACGCCTTTCGGGCCTTTCACATCCGGCGCCGTGCGCGCCATGACGGTGAAAAGGTCGGCCTTGTTGGCATTAGTGATATAGCGCTTGGTGCCGTTGAGGACGTAATGGTCCCCGTCGCGGATCGCTTTTGTCGTCAGGCTGCCAGCATCAGAGCCTGCGCCAGGCTCGGTCAGCGCAAAGCTGGAGATGAGGTCGCCAGACGCGATGCCCGGCAGCCATTTTTCCTTCTGCTCAGGCGTACCGAACAGGACGAGCGCCTGGCTGCCAATGCCGATATTGGTGCCGGCGACAGACCGGAAGGCCGGAGAGGTCCGTCCAAGCTCCAGCGCGACAAGGCATTCGGTCTCCATGTCTAGGCCGAGCCCGCCAAACTCCTCCGGCACAGCAAGGCCGAACAGGCCGAGCTGTTTCATCTCGTCGACAATCTCCTGCGGCACCTCGTCGGTCTCGCCGACCTGGTTTTCCAGCGGGATACATCTCTCGGTGACGAAGCGGCGGACCTGCTCGATCAACGCCTGACGGATTTCGGCATCAAAAGCCATTCTTGCCTCCTGGGATCATTCTCGTTCAGCATACGCTTTGCGGGCAATAATGTCGAAGGGCAAGGCTGGACGCCGCGGCAGCATCGTCGCAGTCTCTGCCATGCTGACAGGAATAATGGAGGGCAGATGACGGCGACAGTCACAGTGGAATCGGGCGAGTTTGCAGGATGGTCGACCTGGCCGACGGAGCCATTCGAATATGAAACCGCCGGCCCGTTCTATTTCCGGGTCGATGAAAAAGGCCCTGTCGCGGCCTTCCGGGCGCAGCGCAAGCACATGAATGCGGGCGGTGTCGTTCATGGCGGCTGCCTCATGGCCTTTGCCGACTATTCGCTCTTCGCCATCGCGCATCAGGAAATCGAGGACGAATATGGCGTGACCGTCGCCTTCAATTCCGAATTCCTGTCAGGCCCGCCAGAGGGCGCCTATATTGAGGCGCGCGGCGAGGTGCTGCGGGCGGGCCGCTCGATCATTTTCGTGCGCGGCCTGATCACCGGTGACGGAAAGCCGGCGCTCAATTTCTCGGGCACAATCATGCGCAAGCCGAAAAGATAGACAGCCTCGACCTCGCTGCGCCGGTTTCGCTTCTTGCGCTGTCCTGTTCGTGCTAGGCCCGTTTTGGCGGCGGTGGGCCGCAATTCTGGAGGGGACGCATGTCATTGAAAGTTATTAGCGCCGGTTTCGGCCGGACGGGTACGATGTCGCTCAAGCTGGCACTGGAGCAGTTGGGCTTCGGGCCGTGTCATCACATGATCGAAGTGATCGAACATCCCGATCCGCAAGTTGCACTCTGGAATGATGCGCTGGCCGGCGACCCGGATTTTGACGCGATCTATAATGGCTATGGCTCAGCGGTCGATTGGCCGACAGCGGCGTTCTGGGAAGAGACAGCAGCGGCCTATCCGGAGGCGAAGATCATCCTCTCCACGCGCTCATCAGAGAGCTGGTATGCCAGCATCTCCGAGACGATTCTTGCAACAGTGTGGGCACCCGACACATGGCCGCCTCAGGCGGTTGAGTGGTTCAAGATGGTGAGCAAGGTGCTTGAGCGCAGCCTGGGAGAGGCGCGAGACAAGGACACACTGATCAAGGCATTCGAGGCTCACGAAGCCAAGGTGAAGGCGGCGATCCCAGACGATCGTCTTCTGGTTCATAGCGCCAAGGATGGCTGGGAGCCGCTGTGCGACTTCCTTGGAGTTGCCGTTCCCGCCGAACCCTACCCCCGCACGAACTCAAAGGAAGAGTTCTTCCAGCACATGGAGAAAGCCGACGATATGAAGGCCGCCGACTGACCTAATAGCTCTTCGGCAGGCCGAGGACTCGTTCGGCAATGAAGTTCAGGATCATCTCGCGGCTGACCGGCGCGATGCGCGCCAGCATGGCTTCGCGCATATAGCGCTCAACGTGGTACTCCTTGGCATAGCCCATGCCGCCATGGGTGAGGACCGCATTCTCGCAGGCGGTAAACCCGGCTTCGGTGCCGAGATATTTCGCGGCATTGGCTTCGGCCCCGCAATCCTCGCCCGCGTCGTAAAGAGAAGCCGCTTTGTAAGCGAGCATTTCAGCTGCTTTGAGCTCGGCCCAGCTTCGCGCCAGAGGATGCTGGATGCCCTGGTTCTGTCCGATCGGACGGCCGAAGACGACGCGGTCCTGCGCATATGTGGCGGCGCGCTCAAGCGCAGCAAAGCCGAGACCGATCGATTCCACAGCGAACAGGACGCGCTCCGGATTGAGGCCTTGCAACAGGTATTTGAAGCCTTGCCCCTCTTCCCCGATCAGATGCTCCTTGGGCACTTCGAGGCCGTCGATATAGAGCATGTTACACTCGACAGCCTTGCGGCCCATTTTCGGGATTGGCTTGGCGTCGATCTTTCCGCGGTCGAGGTCTGTGTAGAACAGCGACAAGCCGAGATAGGGCTTGGCGCACTGATCCTTCGGGGTCGTGCGGGCGATAATAAGAATCTTGTCGGCGCGCTGGGCCCCCGTCGTCCAGATCTTGCGGCCATTGATCGTATAGCCGGCATTGGTCCGCTCGGCCTTGGTCTCGAGGCTGGAGGTATCGAGGCCTGAATTCGGCTCGGTCACGGCAAAGCACATCTTCTCTTCGCCGGAGATGATCTTGGGCAGGTTTTCCTGCTTCTGCTCGGCATTGCCGAATTTCTCGAGCGGCTTGGGCCCGAAGATGTTGAGGTGGATCGCCGAGGCGCCAGAATAACCTGCGCCAGAGCGCGTCACCGTCTGCATGACGAGCGCCGCCTCCGTCAGGCCGAGGCCGGCGCCGCCATACTCCTCAGGAAACGCCACGCCGAGCCATCCGCCCTCTGCCATGGCATCACAGAAAGCCTCCGGCCAGTCTCCCGTCTCGTCGGTCTTTGCCCAATACTCATCGTCAAATTGCGAGCAGGTCCTTTCGACCGCATCCTTGATGGCAATCTGGTCTTCGCTCATCTGCGAAATTGAGTGCATGTGCGGATCCTCCTGTCGACCCTGACCTAGACTGGCCTTGGGTACAAATCCAGTTTCATCTCGTCGCAGTTACAGGCGCCCGCCCCTCGACCAGATCAGCAATTGTCCGGGCGGTCAGAGGCGCGAGCAGGATGCCGTGGCGGAAATGGCCAGCGGCGACAAATTCCTCATCATTGAGCCGGGCGAGCACCGGCAGACCGTCATCGCTTTTCGGGCGCAGGCCCGACCAGGCTTCGAGCCGGCTTGCCGAGCTTAGCCCCGGGAGCACGCTGCAGGCTGTCTCGAAAAGCCGCTCGATCGTGTCGTGATCCACGCCATTATGAGCGTAGCTCTCTTCACTGGTCGCGCCGATGACAACCCTGTCGGCCTTGGGCACAATATAGGAAGCGCCAAA
>NZ_JBARZC010000216.1:0-1654 GCF_049649345.1 Henriciella sp.
GGCTCAGATTTCTGGCCCTGGAGGCATCGAAGCCAGTTACGTCTCGATCTGACCTCCGCAACGGAGCCCTTGCACTTGAACAGCAGATGCGCGCCTGCCTGGCGCCGCATCATGGATGGATAGGAGAAGTTAGAGGCCTGCTGTCTGATTGAGTATATCAGAGGGGCCTGGCCTGCCCAGTAACATTGATACCCGCAGCACTGCCCGTCTGTCAGCGGCCCGACCATGCTGGCCTACTCGCTTGTTCGGTGCGCCCTCAAGATATCGTCGGCACGACACTTCATTATAGCCTCATCACTACTGACGGGAAAAGGGGCGCCCAGCGCTGCTTGAGCTATCGGGGAATGGCGGGCGTATCGGTAGCATCTCTTGCCGCTCTGGCCCTCAAGACGCAACCTATCTGTAGCGACGTGGCCCGAAAAAACACACTGCGCTGAGTTATAATTTTTGAATTTACAAATTTTGCGGTTCCGCTCTGCGCCGTTCAACCTTAGACTGTCCGCGGCTACAGAGGGAGGGAGCCCTGATGGTCCAGATCGTCTTCGTGCATGGCGTTTCGGTTCGCGAAAAAGAGAATGACCCAACTTATGAAAATACAGTCGGTAAGAGGCGCGAAAATTTTACCAAATATTGCTTCAAGGACGTGCCCCACACCTATCGCGATCCTTACTGGGGTAAACATGGCGCCACCGCCAAGCTTGGCGAGCTTTATCTGAAGTTTTCCGGCGATCAGGTCCTTGGCGAGCTTGCGCCGTTCGTTATGGACACGCCCGAAACGGAGATCGACGCCCAGGGCAGTCAGCTGCTCGCGTTGGCGCGTGATGATTTTGTCGGCTTTCTCAACACTTTATCGATCATGCTGGCGGACACCAGTACCGATCCTGCCGATCCGGCGCTTGCAGACAGGATTGCGGATTATGCCGTGCTCCTTGATCGCGGGGAAGAGCGGGTCGCCGCGCCCGCATGGGTGCAAGATTCGGCACTGAGATCGGATGAGGACTTTCTTGAACAGCTCGCGGTGGAAGTGGGGGAGGAGGCTAGTGCCGAATCCGCGAGTCTGGGACTAAGGTCTGCCTTAAAGAAGGTGGCGGGAAAGATTGCCGGTGCTGGCCTGAACCTTGTTGATGGCCCAATTGAGCGGGGTGTTCGGCGAGTCACGCCTCTCGTGGCCCGCTTTCTAGGCGATGTCTTCGTGTATCTGAAACAGGATGGAGCGAGCCGCGAGAAAATCCGTGGGGTCATTTATGCAGATCTCGTTGCCGCAGCCAAGGAGGCCCGGAACAACGGAGAGAAGCTTGTTGTGATAGGTCATTCTATGGGGGCTAACATTCTCTATGACTTGTTCTCCGATTCGACATCCGTGACTGAGCTTGACGCTGCACTGGGCTCAACCTTCAAGGTGGACCTGTTTCTGACGGTCGGGTGCCAGCTCGGCCTTTTTGAAGAGCTCAGCCTGTTTCAATCCAGCAAAGAAGAGGCTGTGCCCGCCCCCAAGCCGACCCGGTTTGAGCGATGGTGGCATGTTTACAATCGTTCGGACGTCCTTTCCTTTGCCGCGAAGGGCATATTCAAAGGCGTCGAGCAATTTTCGGTCGATACCAAGGCGAACATAATCGATGCGCATACGGCCTACTTCGTCTCACCAGTATTCCAG
>NZ_JBARZC010000217.1:0-9781 GCF_049649345.1 Henriciella sp.
GTTCATGCCAATCGTCGTCCACCTGAACGAATTGGCGCGCCGGCAGACAGTCCAGCCATTCATTCGCGACAAGGATGAAAGGCGCTGCCCCAAGCTGCTGAAACGCGCCGAGAAAATCCGGATGAAACCCCGATAGCGCATCGCTCTGCATTGCGGCGTGGACGGGGCTCGCCTCATTCATCGCAAGCGAAAAGGCCTCACCGCCACCTGCCTTGCCGATAGCACCGAGCATGTCGCGCATCATCGTGCCGCGCCCGCCGCCGACCTCGATCAGCTGGGCCGGACTGGGCGCGCCCATGGCCTGCCATTCATGCAGGCTCCACAGGCCGATCAGTTCGCCGAAGACCTGGCTGATTTCGGGCGCGGTGATAAAGTCCCGACCGATGCCAGGGCGCGTCGCGTAATAGCCGAACTCGGCATCATGCAGGCAGGCATTCATATAAACCGATATCGGCAGCGGCCCGCCCGCCTCGATCAGCGTTTTCAGCCTCTCCCTGAGCGTCACGCCGACGCCTGCACCGGCGGCTTTCTCAGCGCATTCCAGACAAGGAACGCCCCGCCTATCCACATCGGCAGCGAGAGGAGCTGGCCCATGGTCAGCCAGTCCGGCATCACGCCGCTGGTAAAGCTGTCCGGCATGCGGAACTGTTCGGAAATCGAGCGGCCCGCACCGTAAAAGAGCAGGAAGAGGCCCGCAGCGAGACCGGGCCGCTTGAGCAGGCCAAACCGCCAGACAAGGATCGAAATCACAAGGGCCGGGATCAGGCCTTCCAGCACCGCTTCATAAAGCTGGCTCGGATGGCGCGGCATTTCATTGCCGGTATAGATCCACTTATTTGCCTGCCAGTCATAGGCCGACGGCGTGCCGCCCGTATTGGCTTCAGGAAAGACCATGCCGATCGGCGCATCGGTATGGCGGCCATATAGCTCTGCATTGACGAAATTTGCGCACCGGCCGAGGAACAGGCCGATGGGCGTGACCACGCCTGCAATATCCGCAATCGACATGAGCTTCACGCCGCGCTGCTTTGCCACGATGAGAATCGCAATGGCAACGCCAAGAAGCCCGCCATGGAAGGACATGCCGCCCTCCCAGATGCGCAAGAGGCTCCACGGGTCCCGCTCTACGGATTCGAACTGGAATGGCAGCTGGTAGAACAGGATATAGCCGATCCGCCCGCCCAGAATAACGCCTAGCGTCACATAGAAGAGAAGATCGTCGATATCGTCCTTGGTTGCCGGGCTGGTGCCGCCCCATAGAGCCGGACGGTTGACCAGCGCCAGCGCGTAGCGCCAGCCGATGACGAGGCCCGCAATATAGGCAAGCGCATACCAGCGGATCGGAAAGCTGCCGAGGCCGAGAAAACCGAGATCGATCTCGACCAGCGCCGGGCTCATGTCCGGAAAACTGAGCGCGGCTGTCATCAGTGCGTTCATACGTCGTCTTTCCCCTGTACGGCGCGTGTCCTATCTATGTACGAAGACACTGACTAGACAGCCCCTCCAATCGCGGCAAGGAGTAACCACATGGCCGGAACAAATCCAATGCTTGATGATCTCGCGGGCCTTATGACCGGCGCAATGGGCGCGGCCCGCGCCGCCGGCGATGAAGCCAAAACCGCCATGCAGGCGCGCGTCCGCTCGATGATCGCGGACATGGACCTCGCCGAACGCGACGAAGTCGAAGCGCTGAGGGCGATTGCGATCAAGGCGCTTGAACAGGTCGAAGCGCTGGAAAAGCGTGTCGAAGCTTTGGAAGCGAAGAAGAAGGGCTGATCACCCTTCCAGCATGATCACTGACCCCTGGCGCCCATAATCCGGCTCGCCGCGATGATTGCGGCGACGATTGGAGAAGTACATATCTTCCATGGCGCACGTGTCGTGGCCGATTACATCGATCCAGGCGAGCTTGGCCTTCACCAGTCGGTTTTTGACGAACGTCTCCATATTAAAGTGCTGCCGGTCGCCTTCGCCGGGATGGAAGAGGTTTTCGCTCCACGGCGCCTTTGACACGAACTCATCGCGGAATTCCGGCCCGACTTCATAGCTCTCCTGGCCAATGCACGGCCCGATCGCGGCGTGAATATCCTTCCGGTTCGCACCGATGGTTTCCATCTTCTCGATGGTCGCCTCGCAGATACCGCCAAGCGCGCCTTTCCAGCCGGCATGGCAGGCGCCGATAACACCGGCTTTCCGGTCAGCAAAGAGAATGGGCACGCAATCGGCTGTCAGGATGCAGAGCGCGATGCCTGGCAGGTTTGTCACCATGCCGTCCGCCTGAGGACGGTCCGGCCCCCAGGGCATGGTGGCAAGGATGGCGAGGTCTGAATGGGTCTGGTGACAGGACAGGAGATGGTCGACTTCGCGCGCGCCAATCGTGTCGGCGACCAGCCGCCGGTTGCGCATCACCGCCTTTGGCCTGTCATCAGAGCCGAGGCCGAGATTCAGGCTGTCATAAATGCCCTCTGACGTGCCGCCCTGACGGCCGAAAAAGCCATGCCGGATGCCGTTCATGCCGGCAATACGGGACGCGAGAGTGTGAGGCACAGTGGACATCAGCCACGCCTTAGTCTGTTTTCGAGGATAAGGGAAACGGCTCGATCAGCCCGCCTGCTCCGGCTCAGCATCGGGGGCGGCCTCATCTTCAGCCCTGGCCTTTCGCCGGCCAAAGCCTTTGATCCAGCTGGCCCGCTCGTCCATCTTGCGCAGCTCGCCGTCGAGCTTCGCCATGGTGCGCGACATGTCGGCGCTGTCTTCCTTGCGCCAGGCGCGTTCGGCCTGCGCGATGGCCCAGGCGACCGCTGTATTGCGCACAGGCTTCGGTATGTCGCCCGACTTGTCGAGACCCGCGCAGACCATCGCCCATTCAGCAGAGGCCTGTCGCGACGCCAGAAGCGCGAGCACACGAAGCGGCTGCGTCTGGCGCCACTTCATAAGGGAGACCAGTGCATCGCGGTGCGCTTCCATCGCTTCGAACCGCATCATGATGACATCGAAGAGCCGCGTGCGCGGGGTCTCGCTCTCATCGAAAGAGCCTTCGCTCATCGCCCTGTCGAAATAGGGCTCGACCGCGTCGCAGATCGTGTCCTTGTCGGCGATGCCGTGGAAATGCTCGAGGCTGAGGCCCGCCTTCTCGGCAATCGCGGCCAGCGTCAGGTCGCTCCAGTCATGCTCGGCGGCAAGCTCCAGCGCAGCGCGCACGCCCTTCTCGAGGATTTCTTTTCTGTGATCGCTCATGCGGGGTCTCCCGGTTGAAGGCTCACGCCCTAATCGCCGGAGAGCTCACGGTCCCGTTTGATCGCGGCGCCTACGGCCTCTTCCATTAGAGATGGCATCGCATCGCCGCGCATCAAGACGTCCAGCGCCGCCTTTGTCACACCGCCCGGCGAAGTCACATTCTCACGCAGTTTTGAGGGAAGCTCATCGGAGTCCATCATCAGCGCGCCTGCGCCCTCAACGGTTTTCCTGGCAAGGCGGAGCGCCATGTCCCGATCAAGACCATGCGCAACGCCGGCCGCCGCCATGACTTCGGCCAGCAGAAAGCCATAAGCCGGTCCGCAGCCCGAGATCGCCGTGGCCGCAGACAGCTTGTCTTCGCCGATCGGGCCCTCGACATCGCCAAGCGGTGTCAGCAGGTCACGCAGCATGGCTGCATCCCCCTCGGGCGCGCCCTCTGGCAGGCACAGCAGCGTCATGCCCTTGCCAACAAGGCCCGGCGTATTCGGCATGGCGCGGGCAACCCGGTCCGTACCGAGCTTGTCTGCCAGCCCGTCCAGCGTGATCCCTGCCATGATGGACAGGACAAGCGTGTCCGGCCCGACATGCGGTTTGATAGTGTCGAGAATGGTCGGAAAGATTTGCGGCTTCACCGCGACCACGAGGATGCCTGCCGGCGCCAGTTCCGGGTTCAGCGCGATCTTGCCGCCCGTCTCCCAGCCTTGCAGAAGATCTGACGGGTTGGGATCATGAATGGCAATCGGACCGCCATACCCGGCCTTGATCCAGCCGCCAGCGAGGGCAGATCCCATCCGCCCCCCACCAATCAGCGTTAAACCCGGCTCAGGCTTCGCCATCTGTCTCGAAGAGGGCGGCGTCAATCGCCTCTTCAGGCGTCTTGCCGGCCCAGATCACGAAGTTGAACGCCGGAACGAACATATTCACGGCGTCCGTAGCAGCCGCCAGCACCGCACGGATTTCACCCTGGTCGGGCTCTTCGCGGTCAAGCATTGGAAGCGTGTGGCGGAACAGAAGAACGCTGTCCTCGATCCAGTAATCGAAATGGCCGAGCCAGAGGCGCTCATTGGCCATCAGGACGAGTTTGGAGATGGCAGCGGTGCGGGCAGCTGTCGGTTTCAGGTCCAGCGTCAGAGTAAAGTGAAGGGCCGGTGGCTCACGGCGGGCAGCGAATAGCGCGCCCATCTCGCCCCAGCGGCTTTGTGCGATGCACTGGATCGTGGTGTCTTCGTCGCGCTGATGCTCCCAGCCGGCATTCTCAAGGCAGGCTTCGACAAGGTCGAGTGGGTCAGCGAAATTTTCGTTGGATTGTTCGAGGTTGAGGCTCACGAGGCAGTCTCCTCCGAATCAGCGTGACGGAGTGTCACAAGTTGGGACGGTAACACGGGTCGCCCTCCCTGCAACCGCACTTCCCCCGAGAGTTGTGGACGGCTGGCGCCGCATGCCTCGCACGGGGGCCGACCTGTTGCAAACAGTGAGCGCAGTCATGCCCGCCGCTGCAACAGGCTCGTGGCACCTCTGCTTGTCGGCTCTGAGGGGCGATGCTAGGCGACATCATGCGCGCGGTTCTCCTCCTGTTCGGCCTCCTGCCTGTCCTTTGGGCTGCGGCCTGCAGCGCCGGGCGCGATGAGCCGGATGCGCGGATCGCGGTCGCGTCCAATTTTCGCGAGGCGGCGCTGGCACTGGAGCAAGATTTCGAGGACACGTCCGGCTACGATATTTCGCCGGTTTTCGGCGCCACCGGCCAGCTTTATGCCCAGATTAGCAATGGCGCGCCTTATGACGTTATGCTGTCGGCAGACCGCGACCGTCCGGAACGCCTCGTGGCGGACGGCCTCGCCGTTGAAGACAGCCGCTTCACATATGCCACCGGAAAACTGGTCCTTTGGAGCGCCGATGAGGCGCGGCTGGCAGGCAAGGAGGGCCCTGATATCCTGATAGAGGACGACTTCCGGGCGCTTGCCATCGCCAATCCCGACCTTGCGCCCTATGGCGCCGCGGCAATGCAAACCCTGCAAAGCCTCGGCCTGTCCCAGACACTGTCCGACAAGCTTGTCCGCGGACAGTCCATTGGACAGACCTATTCCATGGTCGCCAGCGGAAATGCTGAGCTGGGATTTGTTGCGTCCTCTCAGGTTTTGACGCCATCCAGTGCCGGCGGCGCGGGATGGCCCGTGCCGGTCAATCTTCATGAACCGATCAGGCAGGATGCTGTGCTTCTAATGCGCGCAAATGATAATGCGGCGGCGCGGCGGTTTATGGACTATCTCAAAAGCCCGGATGCGCGCCGGATCATCCAAGGATACGGCTATGAGACCGGTTGAACGCAATGCCTGATCTAACGCCTGTCCTCCTCAGCCTGCAGCTCGCACTGGTCACAACCGCGCTGCTCTTCGTCCTCGCCCTGCCCGTCGCCTATTGGCTGGCGATGACCCGCTCCGGCTTCAAACCCGTCGTCGAAGCCGTCACCGCCCTTCCCCTCGTCCTACCGCCCACCGTCATCGGCTTTTACCTGCTGCTCGCGCTCAACCCGTCCGCCCCGATCGGCAGCTTCTGGGTCTCTCTGACAGGCGACACGCTGGTCTTCTCCTTCAGCGGCCTGGTCGTGGCTTCGCTGATCTATTCCCTGCCCTTCATGGTCCAGCCGTTGCAGTCCGCATTCGAGAGCGTCGGGCGCGGGCCGATGGAAGCGGCCTCCGTGCTGCGCGCCTCAAGGCTCGACGCCTTCTTCAACGTCATGCTGCCTGCCTCGACGCGCGGCATTGTCACCGCCTGCGTTCTGACCTTCGCGCACACGATTGGCGAGTTCGGCGTGGTCCTCATGGTCGGCGGCAATATCCCGGACAGGACCCGCGTCGTCTCCATCGCGATCTTCGAACAGGTCGAGGCCGTGAATTATGGCGACGCGCATGTCCTGTCGGGGGGCATGCTCATCTTCGCCTTCCTGACGCTCTTTGTCGTCTATGCGCTCAATAGAAGGCACGCTGTCCGTGTCGGCTGAAAAGCTTTTCCTGTCTTTCGGCCTGTGGCGCGGCAGTTTCCACCTTCGCGTCACGCAGGAACTCGTTCTGGACGGCATCACCGCCGTGTTCGGCCCAAGCGGCAGTGGGAAGACGAGCCTGCTGCGGGCAATCGCCGGCTTGGACCAGCCGAGCGGGGGCACAATCGCGCTCGGTGACGAGCTCTGGTTCAGGGACATGTCCCATCTGCATGTGAAACCCCACAGGCGCGGTGTCGGCTATGTGTTTCAGGATGGGCGCCTGTTCGGACACCTCTCCGTACGCGGCAATCTCAATTTTTCGCACAAGAGAAGCCGCACGCCCGAAAGCGCGATCAGCTTTGACGACGTTGTCGACGCGACAGGCCTCGCGCCTTTGCTGGATCGTACCATAGAGACGCTGTCGGGCGGCGAGGCGCGGCGTGTTGCGCTGGCACGGGCGATCCTGTCGCGGCCTCGCCTGCTCCTGCTTGATGAGCCTTTGACAGGCCTCGACCGCACCGCGCGCCGCGACTTGCTGCCTTACCTGAAACAGCTGCCGGAGCGTTTCGCCATTCCCACGCTCTTCGTGAGCCACGACATTGAGGAGGTCATCGCTCTGGCAGATCGTGTCCTGGTCCTCAGCAATGGATACGTGCAGGCTCACGGACCGCTCCAGGAGGTGATGAGCGATCTCGACCTTGCCCCGCTGATGGATGAGCCGCGCCATGGCAGCGTCATCCAAGCGAGTGTCTCTGCGCACGACCCGGACTTCGGTGTGACGCAGCTCCGCCTTGATGGCGAGACGCTCAGCCTGCCACTCGACGAGACGCTGGCCATCGGCGCGCCTCTCCGCCTGTTCATCAATGCGAGCGACATCTCCATCGCCACAGAAGCCCCGCGCGGTCTTTCCATACGCAACATCATTCCGGCTGAAATCGTCTCGGTCTCCGACGGCATGGGCGGTGTTCTGATCACCCTGAAGGCTGGTTCATCAACGCTTCGCGCAGAGATCACCCGGGCCGCCGCCCATGACCTGCGCCTCGCGCCCGGCCAGAAAGTGTTCGCGCTCATCAAGTCAATGAGCTTTGCCCGCTGAGCGACCGGGCGGAAGTCTTCCTGCACCCTTTTGCTTGCGACTCGCCGCGTCCTGTTCCATGAACCTCCGCAACCGGACAAACAGGAAGGCTGCCCGCTGCGATGAAACTGATTTCCTGCAATGCGAACAAACCGCTCGCCACTGCCATCGCCGACCATCTGGACTGTCCGCTCTCGGATGCCGAGATCAAGAATTTCGCCGACAATGAAATCTTCGTGCGCATCAATGAGAATGTGCGCGGCGAGGATGTCTTCGTCATCCAGTCGACCTCCAAGCCTGCCAATGACAATCTGATGGAGCTCTTGATCTGCGTCGACGCGCTGGTGCGCGCCTCCGCCCGCCGGATCACAGCCGTCATCCCCTATTTTGGCTATGCCCGCCAGGACCGGAAAACCGACGGCCGCACGCCCATCTCGGCCAAGCTGGTCGCCAATCTGATCGCCAAGGCCGGCGCTGATCGCGTTCTGACCATGGATCTCCATGCCGGGCAGATTCAGGGCTTCTTCGATGTTCCGACCGACAATCTCGTCGCGATGCCTGTCATTGAGAAGGATATCCGTGCCGCGCTGGGCGGGAAAAACCTCATGGTTGTCTCGCCGGATGTCGGCGGTGTGGTTCGCGCCCGCAATCTCGCAAACCGTCTTGGCTGCGACCTTGCCATTGTCGACAAGCGCCGCCCGGAAGCGGGCAAATCCGAAGTGATGAATATCATTGGCGATGTCGATGGCCGCCATTGCGTGCTGGTCGACGATATCTGCGATTCAGGCGGCACGCTGGTAAACGCCGCCGCCGCGCTGAAGGAAAAGGGCGCGTCGGGTGTCAGCGCCTATGTCACGCATGGCGTCCTCTCCAACAATGCCGTCAAACGGATCGAAGACTCCGTGATGGACGAGATCGTCATCTGCGACACGATCCGCCCGACCGAAGAAGACTTCAAGTCCAAAGCCCTGCGCGTCCTCTCTGTCGCACCGCTCCTCGGCGAAGCCATCCGCCGCATCGCCAATAATGAGAGCGTATCCAAGCTCTTCGACTGAGAATAACTGCACCTGCGTCGATCCATCCGGAACGACACCCGGCCTGACCGTGTTGTCTTCAGTAAGAACAACTCCAACGGAAAGGGCCAAGAAATGGCTGACAGTGCTACCCTCGGCGGTACCCTCAAGACAATCAATCCAGCAACCGGAAAATCCCTCCAGCGGTATCCGATGATGAGCGATAGCGAAGTCGCTGACGCTGTAAAAGGCTGCTATGAAGCGTTTCTTGACTGGCGCCATGTCTCCCTCGAAGAGCGCGCTGAAACAATTCGTGCCATCGGCAAGGGCCTGCGCGACAACAAGAAAGATCTCGCCCGGCTGATGACCGATGAGATGGGCAAGCTCCTCAAACAGGGCGAGCAGGAAGTCGAGCTTTGCGCCGCAATCTGTGATTGGACGGCTGAAAACGGCCCCAAGGAACTGGAGACGGAAAAGCGTGATCTCCAGAACGGCAAGAAAGGGCACATCGCCTATTCGCCGATCGGTGTGATCTATGGCATCCAGCCCTGGAATTTCCCGACCTATCAGGTCATCCGCTATGCCATCGCCAATCTGATGGCGGGCAATGGCGTCCTTCTGAAGCACGCTGAAAACGTCACAGGCTCCGGCCTGATGATCGAGAAGATTCTCGCAGAAGCTGGCTTGCCAGAAAACCTCTTCACAGTCCTGCGCATCAGCCACGACCAGTCAGACGATGTCATCTCAAATGATCTTGTTCGCGGCGTGACGCTGACAGGCAGTGCCAGCGCCGGCGAAATCATTGCCGAAAAGGCTGGCAAGGCGCTCAAGAAGACCGTCCTCGAACTCGGCTCGAACGACGCCTATATCGTGCTTGAAGACGCTGACCTTCAGAACGCCGTCAAACAATGTGTCATCGGCCGGGTTTACAATAATGGCGAGACATGCGTCGCCGCCAAGCGCTTCATCGTCGTCGATGCGGTCTATGACAAATTCCGCGACGCCTTCGTCGACGCCATGAAAGGCGTCAAACATGGCGACCCGACAGGCGATGACGCCGACATCGGCCCGATGGCCCGCGAAGACCTTCGCGACGATCTGCATGAGCAGGTCGAGAAGAGTGTTTCCAATGGCGCGAAAATCCTCTGCGGCGGCGAAGTCCCCGAGCAGGATGGCTGGTGGTATCCGGCCACGGTGCTGGAAGACGTGAAACCCGGTCAGCCGGCCTATGATGACGAGCTGTTTGGACCTGTCGCCTCACTCATCCGCGCAAAGGATGCAGACGACGCCATGCGCATCGCCAATGACAGCCGGTTCGGCCTTGGCGGCGGTATCTTCTCTGAAGACACTGACAAGGCGATCGAACTTGCCGAGCAGCACTTTGACACCGGCATGGTGTTCATCAACGGCTTTGGTATGGCTCAGCCGGAAATGCCCTTCGGCGGCGTCAAGAATTCAGGCTATGGCCGCGAACATGGT
>NZ_JBARZC010000218.1:0-3717 GCF_049649345.1 Henriciella sp.
TCGCTGAGGAGCTTGGCTCTACGCCGATGAAGCTCGCCTCCGTCGACAAGGGAGACGAGCGGATCAAGGCAAGCCCCCTGGCGCGCCGGATTGCAGCGCTCCGCGGCATCGATCTGGCGTCGCTCACAGGCTCTGGTCCGCACGCCCGGATCGTAAAAAAAGATGTCGAGAGCGCGAAACCTGGCCAGGCAGCCGGATCATCCACCGGTGCGCCGGCTGCCGCGCCTGACGGGCTCATCCTGCCGCAAGTGTTGGATGATCGTATCTACGCGCGCGAAAGCTATGAGTTGAAACCGCTGGACGGCATGCGCAAGACAGTCGCCAAGCGCCTGACGACGAGCTTCATGCAGGTCCCGCACTTCCCGCTCACCGTCGATATCAAGCTCGACAAGCTGCTCGCAGCCCGCGCCGGCATAAATGAGGCGGCGCCTGAAGGCGTGAAGATCTCAGTCAATGATATGCTCATCAAGGCGTCGGCGCTGGCGCTCATGGCTGAGCCTGACTGCAATGCGAGTTTCTCCGACAAGGGCATCGCTTACCACAAGTCGGCGCATATCTCTGTCGCGGTTGCGATTGATGGTGGGTTGATCACGCCTGTGATCTTCGATGCCCAGACCAAGGGGCTAGCCACGATTGCAGCAGAGATGAAGGACCTCGCCTCCCGCGCGAGGGAGCGGAAGCTCAAGCCACAGGAATATACGGGCGGCACATTCTCTCTTTCCAATCTCGGCATGTTCGGCATCAAGACGTTCGCCTCGATCATCAATCAGCCCGAAGGCATGATCATGTCGGTGGGCGCAGGTGAGAAAAGGCCTGTCGTCAACGACAAGAACGAGATCGTTCCAGCGACTGTTATGACGGTGACGCTAACCTGCGATCACCGCGTCATTGGCGGCGCAGAGGGCGCAAAATGGCTGAACGTCTTCAAGCGCTACGTCGAAAGCCCTGAAAGCATGCTGCTTTAGAATTTGGAGGCCATTATGGCTGATTACGACCTGATTGTTGTTGGCTCAGGCCCGGGCGGCTATGTGGCCGCAATCCGCGCGACGCAGCTCGGAATGAAGACGGCGATCGTGGAGCGAGAGAGCCTCGGCGGCATTTGCCTCAACTGGGGCTGTATCCCGACGAAGGCGCTGCTGCGGTCAGCTGAAGTGCTGCATCTTGCGAAGAATGCCAAGGATTTCGGCCTCAAGATCGACAAGGCGGTCTTTGATCTTGAAGCGGTCGTGAAACGCTCCAGAAACGTCGCCAAGCAGCTCTCGTCGGGTGTTAGCCACCTCATGAAGAAGAACAAGATCGACGTCCTCATGGGCGAGGCGAGCCTGAAGAAGGGCAAGCCTGCACCTGTCGTCACGGTCAAGGACAAGGACGGCAAGACAAAAGACTATCAGGCCAAGCACGTCATGCTAGCGACGGGGGCGCGCGCAAGGTCCATCCCGCAGGCGGGGCTCGAACCAGACGGCAAGCTGATCTGGACGTATCGCGAAGCCATGGTGCCGGATGTGACGCCGAAGAAACTCCTGGTCATCGGCTCAGGCGCGATCGGGATCGAGTTTGCGAGCTTCTACAATGAGCTTGGCAGCGATGTGACCGTCGTCGAAGCGTTGGATCGCATCCTGCCGGTCGAGGATGAAGAGATCTCGGCGATGGCCCGAAAGCAGTTCGAGAAGCAGGGCCTCAAGTTCCATGTCGGGGCGCAGGTCAAATCGCTCAAGAAGGATAAGGACAGCGTAACCGCTGAAGTCTCAGTCGGCGGAAAGACAGAGAAGATCGAAGCTGACCGCGTGATCCTCGCCATCGGCATTGTCGGCAACGTCGAAGGACTTGGCCTGGAAGAGCTCGGCGTGAAGGTGGAGAAAACGCATGTTGTCGTCGACGGCTTCGGCCGCACAGGCGTTCAGGGCCTCTATGCAATTGGCGACCTCACAGGACCGCCTTGGCTCGCGCACAAGGCCAGCCATGAAGGCGTTATCTGTGTCGAGGGTATTGCAGGCGCCAATGAGGCCCACCCGTTCGATGCATCGAATGTGCCGGGCTGCACATACTCCCATCCGCAAGTCGCAAGCGTCGGCCTGACAGAAACCAAAGCCAAGGAAGCCGGCCACAAGCTTAAGGTCGGCAAATTCCCCTTCATCGGCAACGGCAAGGCTATCGCCCTCGGAGCCGGCGACGGCATGGTCAAGACCATCTTCGATGCCGAGACCGGCGAGCTTCTTGGCGCGCACATGGTGGGCGCGGAAGTGACCGAGCTCATTCAGGGCTATGTCATTGCCCGCCAAGGCGAGCTGACAGAGGCTGAGCTGATGGAGACGATCTTCCCGCATCCGACCCTCTCGGAAATGATGCATGAATCGGTGCTCGCCGCTTACGGCAAGGTTCTTCACATGTAGCGGCTGGCTTTGCTTGACGCCTCAAGCGACCCCGTTCACTTTCCGCACATGCCGAGCGCCGCCAGAAAACTGAACGAGCAGACCTTTATCTGGTTTGGCGGGGATATGTTCCAGCCAACACCCGAGGGCGCGCTCTGGTGGCAAGCTCAGAAGACGCTGATCGTGTCCGACCTTCACCTCGAAAAGGGCTCAAGCTATGCCCGACGAGGTCAGCTGCTTCCGCCGTATGACACAGGCGCGACGCTGGCGCTGGTTGAGCGGCTGGCGGGGCAGTTCGCGCCGGACCGCATCATCTCTCTCGGCGACAGTTTCCACGATGCGCTCTCTGAGGAGCGGCTCGCAGAGACCGACATTGCCCGGATCCGGGAGCTGACCGGGTCGTGTGACTGGTTCTGGGTCGAGGGCAATCATGATCCCGAGCCGCCAGCGCATCTCGGTGGCCGCGGCGTGACAACGCTGCGCGTCGGCGACTGCGTGTTCAGGCACGAACCAACAGGCGCGCGCGGCGAGATTTCTGGCCACCTGCATCCGGTTGCAAGGATAGGAGGGCGTGGCCGCAGCGTCCGCCGCAAATGTTTCGTCACCGACGGCCATCAGATGATCATGCCATCACTTGGCACGCTGACGGGCGGGCTTAATGTTCTGGACGACGCAGTGACGTCATGTTTCGCGGAGTTTCCATCGATTTTCGTCACAGGCGGGCGCAATGTCTATTTAGCTGATGCCCGGACGCTGAAAAGTGATGTGAGTGACCGCGGTAGCAATTCCGGCTGGCGCCTCTAGTTTAGCATAAAGAAACAATACCTTACGCAGGAAGGATATTCATTCATGGATCAAGTCCAGAATATTGAGTTCGAGGCTTTGTGGGCAGAGTACTGGCCATTTGTCATGACCGGCGCGCTGAAAGTTGTCGGGGCTCTGCTTGTCCTGATCATCGGTCTGCGGATCGCGGGCTGGCTTGCAAATCTGGTCCGGAAGCAGACGATCAAGCGGCCAGGTGTCGATGAAACGCTTGGCAACTTTTTTGGCTCGGTGGTGCGCTGGTTTGCAACTGCCGCCGTCTTCATAGCCTCTCTACAGGTGTTCGGCGTACAGGCGACGAGTTTTGTCGCTATTCTCGGTGCGCTCACCCTGGCGATCGGCCTGTCTCTACAGGGGGCCCTTGGAAATATCGCGTCCGGCGTCATGATCATGCTGTTTCGGCCATACAAGATGGGCGATTTCGTCGAGATATCGGGCGAGTCCGGCACGGTGAAGGACATCAACCTTTTCCAGACCTATCTGGCGACGGTCGACAATGTCAAAATCATCATTCCCAACACCGAAG
>NZ_JBARZC010000219.1:0-2856 GCF_049649345.1 Henriciella sp.
GAAAAGCACGATATGAGCCACCGCGCCGATGCCTTCAGGAAGCTGAAAGCTGCCCTGATCGCATGAGCCCTGCCCTGCCCTTTGGCCCGGATTACGGCTTCGGGCTCTACATCCACTGGCCCTATTGCAGCCGGATCTGCCCCTATTGCGATTTCAACGTCTATGCCGCGAAAGATCGCGACAGCGCACCGCTTGTGAATGCTATCCTGGCCGATCTTGCGCGCCACAAGCACGCGCTCGGCGCCCATCCCAAGCTCCAGTCCGTCTATTTCGGGGGCGGCACGCCTTCCCTGCTGAGCAGCGAAGACATCGGCAGGCTGATCAGTGCAGCAGACTCCGCTTTCGGCTTGGACAGCGATGTCGAGATCACGCTCGAAGCCAATCCGAATGATGTGCTGAAGTCAGACGTCGAAGGCTGGGCGGCCGCTGGTGTGAACCGGCTCTCCATCGGCCTGCAATCCCTCAACGATGACGCCCTCCGCTTTCTTGGCCGCGACCATGATGCTGCAAGCGCCCGACGCGCCATAGAGCTCGCCGCCCGGCAGTTCCCCAACCACTCAATCGATCTCATCTATGCCCGCCCCGGACAGGCTGAAGACGCCTGGGCCGCCGAACTCTCGGACGCGCTCGCCCTCGGCGCACCGCACCTCTCGCTCTATGAGCTGACCATTGAGGAGCGCACCGCCTTCGGCAAACGGGCCGCCCGCGGCGAACTCGTGCCCATGCCGGATGATGATCAGGCCGATCTTTACGAACTGACGCAGGAGATTTGTGAGGGGCACGGCCTGCCCGCTTATGAAGTGTCCAATCATGCCCGCGCCCTCGATAACCAATCGAAGCACAACCTCATCTACTGGCGCGGCGGCGACTGGATCGGGCTTGGCCCCGGCGCCCATGGACGACTGACGTTTGATAGCGGCAGGATCGCGACGCTCGCGCCGCTGCGCCCCGACGATTACAGCGCGGCGGTCGCCAGAACCGCAGGGCTTACCGGCGATATGCTCTCGCCCATCGACTCCGCCCGCGAACTCCTGGCTCTCGGACTGCGCCCTTCAGAAGGTCTCAATCCGCAGCGTATCGAAGCCCTTGTCGGCGCACCGCTCGACAATGACGCCTTGGGCAATCTGATCGAAACCGGGTTCGTCCACCGGCTCGGCGAGCGCATTGCGCTTACAGCAAATGGCCGCCTTCTCGCCGACCGCATCGCGGCGGAGCTTTCGCCCTGACCTAAACTGGACAGTATTCAGAATAACGCCCGCATGGCCGCTGGCCCTTATTCCGTCTTCCGGAACCGCTTCGACTGTTTCTGCATGATCAGCCGGCCAAGCGGCTCGGGCATCACCTTGGTCAGTGTCGCGAGGCCCTTGTTCACAGCCCCCGGCACGACAACAGGCTGGCCCTTTGTCACCGCGTCTATGCCCGCTTCGACAACAGGCCCGGCCTTCATCCACATCCAGTCCGGCGACTCGTTCGTCATTTCCCGCGTGCCGTTCACATCGTGGAATTCGGTCCAGGTGAAGCCCGGACAGAGCGCCGTGCAGTGAATGTCATGTCCGCCGGCCTGCGCCTCGGCATGCACGCTTTCGGAGAATTTGATCATGCCGGCCTTCACGCTCGCATAGAGCGTGTGGCCCTGCGAACCCGGCGCGTAGCCAGCCAGCGAGGCGACATTGATGATCCGCCCGAAATTGCGCTCCGCCATGCCGGGCAAAACCTTGTGCACCAGCTCGATCGGGGCAGTGTAGAGCACGCGGATGAAAGCCGCCTGATCCTTCCAGCTTGTATTCAGGAAGGTGCCCGGCAGACCATAGCCCGCATTATTGACCAGCGCATCGACATGCCGGCCCGCCTCTTTCAGTTCCCGCAGGATTGTGTCGACGCTCTTGGCAAGCGCAAGGTCCTGCGAGATCGTGATCGTCGCGACCTTGTATTTTTCCTCGATCTCGCGCGCCAGGGTATCGAGCCGGTCGAGCCGGCGCGCCGTCAGCGCCACATCCCAGCCCTTGGCGGCATACTGGCGGGCAAACTCCGCCCCGAGCCCTGCCGATGCGCCTGTAATGAGAGCAAGTCTGTTACCCGGCATCTGCTTCAACCTTCTGTTTCCGCAAGACATTCACCTTGGTCAGGAAAGCAATCTCCGTGCGATCAAGGTCAAACCCGGCTTCGCCCATCGGCGGAACGAAATTCCATCCGAGATAGGCTTTGTAATAAGGCTCATGAAAACCTTCAGGGAAATATTCGAGGATACCGTCCAGCTTCTCATTGTCGCCGAACTGGAGACTGTCGGCGACAATGAACGCCCCGCCCGGTTTCAGCACGCGCGCAGACTCGGCCATGACGGCTTTGCGGGTCTTCTCGGGCAGTTCGTGGAAAAGATAGATGGAAACGATAACGTCGAGGCTCTGATCGGCGAACGGCAATGCCTCTGCCAGACCCTCGACAATCTCCACCCGCGGCCAGTCTGAGACCTGCTGGCGCGCCCGCTCTGCATAATTGGGCGACAGGTCCAGCCCGGTCGCCTGAAGCCGTGGAAAGGCCCGCATCGTCTCACGCAGAAAACGGCCCGTTCCGCAGGCGAGATCGAGCAGCTTCACCTCGCGCTGGTCACGGCCTTTCAGCTCGCGCGCAATTTCGGCCAGCGCCGCCCGCCGCATGACATCGGCAGAGCCTGTAAACAGCGCCTCAACCTGGTGGTCATAAAGTTTTGCGCTTTCGTCCGAGAGCCAGCCATCGGTCTGATAGTGAAAGTTCTGGCGATAATAGGCCGGATACCGATTGTGGCCTTCCAGCTTCTCGCGCACTTCAGTGCCGTCGCGCTCAACCCTGCGCCTGTCCACATCGGCCACATCCTTCAGG
>NZ_JBARZC010000220.1:0-5353 GCF_049649345.1 Henriciella sp.
GGAATGCACCGCGGTTAACGAGTTGTTGGGAGGCGTTTGAGAGTAATCGCCGCGGTAAGAGAAGAGGAATTCGGTATGATTAATCGCGCCATTCTGGTCGCAACGGCGAGCCTGATCGCAGCGCCGGCAGCTTTGGGCGAAGACGGCTGGACCGGTGAAGGCTCGTTCAGCGCAGGCTATACGACAGGCAACACAGAAACCTCAGACCTCGGCCTTGCTCTCAAGCTCAACCGCGAACAGGGCCTCTGGACCTATACAGGCGAAGCGGCCGCCGATTATGGCGAGACAGACTCTGTTGAGACCAAAAACCGCTACCGCCTCGCTGCCGAAGCCGATCGCCAGCTGGGCGACAAACTTTTCGGGTTTGCGCGGACCTCTTACGAGCAGGATGAATTCTCAGGCTTTGATTCGCGTTTCTTTGCTGGCGTCGGCCTTGGCTATCCGCTGATCGAGACAGAACGCACGAACTGGTCTGTCCAGGGCGGGCCTGGCATCAAGATCGACGAGGTTCGCCAGACCGTCCGGATGGTCAATGGCGTGCCAACCGTTATTCCGGCCTCGACCGAACAATCCTTTTCAGTGATTGGCTCATCGGCTTTCTCTCATGACGTCAATGAGGCGGTAAAAGTCTCGAACAATACCGAAATCATCTACGCGCAGGAATCCACGCAGGTCGGCAATATCATCGCTCTGACTGCCGCGCTGACGGACACTTTCTCTGCCCGTTTCTCATTCGATGTGCGCCATGACACGAACCCGCCGGCCGGCTTTGAGCCGACCGACACAGTGACCCGCGCCTCCCTGGTCTACGCCTTCGGGAACTAGACCTTTTCGAGCGCCTGGCTCAAATCGGCGATCAGGTCGTCGGCAGCCTCGATACCGACAGAGAAACGCACCAGACCGTCAGTAAAGCCGATCCGCTGGCGGATGTCCTCTGCAACGCCGGAATGCGTCGTTGATCCCGGATGGCACATCAGGCTCTCTGTTCCGCCAAGACTGACGGCGAGTTTGACAAGCTGCAGCGCATCGAGCAGGCGGAACGCGGCTTCCTTGCCGCCTTTGACATCGAAGGAGAAGGTCGAGCCGGCTGCCTCGCACTGTTCGTCATAGACCTTCTTCTGCGGATTACCCTCTTCGAAGAAAGGCGGATACATAACCTCGCCAACCTTCGGATGATCACGCAGGAATTCGGCGCAGACGCGGGCATTGTCGAATGCCTTTTCCATGCGCAGGCGAACCGTTTCGAGCGAGCGGGTAATCAGCCAACAGGTGTGGGCATCGAGCGTGGTGCCAAGATAATTGCGGACGCGGCGGATCTTTGCCATCTCGGCTGACTTGCCGATCGCGGCGCCAGCCACGAGGTCTGAGTGACCGCCAATATATTTGGTCAGCGAGTAGAGCGCGATGTCGGCGCCGTGCTTCAGCGGCACATGACCGATCGGGCCCATCATCGTATTGTCGCACATGATGACCGGACGGTGACCGGTTTCCTTCTCAATGACATCGGCGACCCGCGCGCAGGCGGCAATATCAACAAGCGCATTGGTCGGGTTGGCCGGCGATTCGGTATAAATCACGCTCAGCGGGCCTTCCTTGGCCGCTTCGCGGGCGCGCTCCAGGATTTTCTCTTCACTCGCCCAGGCGTCCATTTCAAATGGCGTGACACCGAAATCGGGCATGAAGGTCCGCATGAAGACCTCTGTGCCGCCGTAGAGCGGGCTCGAATGCAGGATGGTCGTGCCAGCCCCGGCGCAGGCCAGCAGCGCCGTGGTGATCGCGCCCATGCCTGAGGAAAAGACGAGCGCCTCATCGCCTGCATCATAAAGCGTCAGCCGGTCCTCGAGCACTTCCATGTTCGGGTTGTTGAAGCGGGTATAGATCAGATCGGCTTCTTCCGGATCGCCCTCTTCGCGTTTGCCGGCGAGCTGGCGAAACAGCGCTTCGCCATCGCGGGCGGATTTGAACGCGAAAGTCGAGGTCATGAAGATCGGCGGCTTGATCGACCCTTCCGACATGGCCGGGTCAAAGCCATATCCCATGACGAGGGATTCAGGTTTCAGGACGTGATCGCCAATCTTGCGCTTGCGATATGGCTTGTCTGGCTTTGACATGGGGGAACCTTTCAGGATTTTGTTTCAACTGGAACTATTGGGACGCGCGGCTTCTGCCAAGCCTCGTCGCTGAAAAGAAAAACCCCGGCGCAGCGGCCGGGGTTCCTGAATTTGATCTTATGTCAGGTATCAGGTCTTAGCTATCGCCAAGCCTTGCAACCGCTTCCTGTGCTTCAGCCAGACGATCTTCGACGGTCGAGCAGCCATCTGGCAGGTTCTCGTCACCGAGGACAGCGATTTCCTTACATCGCTTCTGCTCGTTCTCAAGCTCCTGGACGCGGCTCATAGCCTCGAACCGGACAAGTGCCGTTTCGGTGCGTTCTTCGGAATCCATAAAGGCGAGCCAACCGCGGCCACCGCGATTGTTAGCCTGGCGGAAGGCTTCGCGGGCACCGGACCGGTCGTCGCGCTCATAGCGGGATTGTCCGATCAGCACCCAGGCGAGACCGCGATCTTTCACGCCGCCGGCATTTAGCGCTTGCGTCAGAGCCTGTTCGGCTTCTGCCCATTCCTGAAGCTCGGCATAGGACCGGCCGAGGCGCTCATACATGGCGCCCGAATTATTCATCCGCGCTGCTTCCTCGATGACAGGGATCGCTCGGTCGAATTCACGCGCCACCTGGTAAAGGTTGGCGAGCAATTCCATACGCTCATAGGTCTTCGAGATGCGCCCTGCATTCATTTCCTTCTCTAGGATGCGGGCGGCTGGATAAGGCGCGTTGAAGCGGTTGTAGAAGTTCACAACCCGCATCAGCTCGTCCTCGGTCTTCAGAATGCCGCCGAGATACATCGCCTTTTGCACTTCGAACGCCTTGCGTTCTTCGTTTGCCTGGAAATAGTCGCCAGCGATCGCGTCCCAGAGCTTGCGCTCGTTCGGGTTCTTGGCGAGGAGCTGCTCGAGCAGCTGGGCCTTTTTGGCGCGCTGGCCAGTCTCATCGTAGAGGTAGATCAGGAAGTCATAGACCTGACGGTCAGCGTTTGGGCCGTCCTTCTGGAAGACCTGCTCAGCCCACTTCAGGGCCTCCTGATTACGCTCCAGCTTTTGGTTGATCACAGCAAGTTGCCACATGCCGTCGCGGTCGGGCGTGCCGCCTGAACTGATCCACTTCTGGGAATATTCAAGCGCCTTGTTGAGGTCGTTCTGGCTCAGATAAATCTGGAAAATATTATAATAGGTCTTCGATGTTTCCGATGCCGGAATGTAGCCCTGATTGAGCGCAGATTCCAGATCGCGGACGGCGCCGACATAGTCGCCTGTCTCAATCTTGATCGCTGCACCAAGCTTCAGGATAGCACCTTGCTCATAACAGTTCAGCTCTTGATTGCGCAGCTGGTTAAGCGCCTGAAGGGCAGCATTTGCATTGTCATTCTGCAGAAGCTCGGTTTCCGCTTTCAGATAAAGCTCGCCTGTCTTGGAGCTGAACTCTGTGGCTTCGCAATTTGCCGCCTGCGCCATAGCAGCGCCAGCGCCGAAACAGGAAACGGCGCCCGCAACAACAGCGCCTCTGAGGATAGACTTAAGTCCCATGGTGTCTCACTCCTTTTGCCGTTTCCGGCCGGTGGTTTGATGCAAACGCTTCTGATTAACCTAACGCCTGCGAATGTCTGAAAGATCCGCCTTGTTTTTATCCGGGTCGTGGCGGCTACTTTCCCAAAAACTTGCTTGATTAAGATATGAGCGGTCAAAGCCCTCGCGTCAACGTTTTGGCCTGGCCGATCTGCACTGAATTCAACTGTCCAGGCGGAAGTCGAGCGGATAGATCACATTATGACGCTCAACTGCCCTACCTCTGACGATTTTGGGCACGAACTCAACCCGTCGGACAGCACGCTCGGCCTCTCTTTTGAAAACACCATCCGTGCATTCGGCTTCCACATTGAACGGTCGTCCTCTTGTGTTGACATCAAGTCGGACATTGCATGCGCCTTCGAGAGCTCGCTCAGCAGCCCGAGCCGGGTAAGTCGGCACAGGCGGACGAATGGGGCGAACATCGCGGTCCGAAATGGCGACCGGGCCTATCGCCAATGGATCAAAGGCCTTGAGCTTGAGGTCTGTTGGCGCCGCGCCTTCAATATTAATCATTGGCAGATTTACGTCGCCAGGCGTCGCCGAATATTTGGGGGGCGGCGGCGGTTTATCGGCTGTCTGCAAATGTTCTGGCTTGTCGCGCGGGCGAGCCTTCTCCTCGACGTCCGATTCTGGCGGCGTAAACCGGATCAGCTCGCGCTGCTCGACTTCACCCGGCTGTTCGTAATCCTGACTGATCATGGAATTCATGAAACTGTAGAGGCCGAACACGATAAGGGCGGCGAGTGGCAATCCGATAAGAGGTCTGAGAGCGGCGTTCTGCAACATGGCGGGTCTCCCTGAATCTTTGTTATGTTATGTTGTTACATAATCAGTTACGCCGCGTCAAGTCTAAAGACAGGGCGCGCGGATTTGCCACTGTGGAAACATTGGTGACAGCGCCATCAGCGCTCCGCACGCAAAGAAAAAAGGGCCTCCCATCGGAAGGCCCTTTTCAAAATTCCAGGAATGGGAAACCGGCTTATCCGTCGAGGCGGAAATCCAGCGGATAAACCACGTTCCGGCGTTCAGCTGGCTGACCACGAACGATCTTCGGCGCAAATTCGACGCGGCTTACAGCACGCTCTGCTTCACGCTTGAAAACACTTTCGGAACAGGTTGCCTGAACATTATAGGGGCGGCCACGTGTATCCACGTCGAAGCGAACCTCGCAGGTCCCTTCAATGCCGCGTTCGGCTGCCCGTGTCGGATAGGTCGGCACTGGCGGACGGATCGGCTGGGCGTCACGGTCTGAAATCGCAACCGGATCGATCGCGAGCGAATCGAGCCGTTGGATGTTCAGTTCGGTCGGAGCAGACCCCTGGATATTCGGCGTCGGCAGATCGATGTCCGAGCGTGTGGCTGACATTTTCGGCGGTGGCGGCGGTTTGTCAGCCGATTGAATCCGCTGGGCCTTGTTGCGCGTGCGGGTCCGGACTTCCGTATCGTCTTCGGACGGCGTGATCCGCTCCAGGACACGCTGTTCGACGTCTTCAGGCTGTTCGTACTCCTGATTGATCATGGAATACATGAAGGTGAAGAGCAGATAGACGACGATCGCCGCAAGCGGGATACCGATGACCAGCCTCAGAATTGGATTGGTAAACATGTATGTCTCCTATTCTTCCTCGACCGAAACCGGTACGCGCGTGAGCCCATCTTCCTTGTTGATGAT
>NZ_JBARZC010000221.1:0-5584 GCF_049649345.1 Henriciella sp.
TCCATACCGATACCATGACCGAGGCGATGGGATAGCCCCGGCGTCTTGTAGCCCGGCCCATAGCCCTTGCTCTCATAGAAGGCCCGCACCGTTTCATCGACGAGACCGGCGCGGACACCCAGCTGCGCCGTCTCCAGCGCCAGCTCCTGCCCGGCCTTCACCGTATTCCAGACCTCGCGCTGCTTCGCCGTCGGCTCTCCGAACACCCAGGTCCGCGAAATATCGCTCTCATAATCATGCACGCCGCAGCCGCAGTCCATCAGGATGACAGAGCCCTCGCGCACGGTCTGCGGTGACTTGGTGCCATGCGGATAGGCGCTCGCTTCATTCAGAAGCACCATGGAAAACTCGACCGCCCCGCCGAGCTGTGTGGTCGCTTGGCTCACCATCGCCGAAATATCCTGCTGGCTCATGCCGAGTTCGACGCGCGGATAGATATCTTTGTAGGCCGCGAGCGTGATGTCATTCGCCGTCTGCATCAGGGCAAGCTCAACCGGCGACTTGTACATCCGCACGCCGCGCGTGACGCTCATGCCAGAGACGATGTCGAAGAACGGCGCCGCCTTCGCGATGCCATCGGAGACGAAATGCCGGACGGTTTCCTCGATGGCGACCTTGCCGTCTTCCAGCCCCCGGTCACGCAATACACCAGCGACGAGTTCGAACGGATTTTCGTTCTCGTGCCAGGTCCGCACCTGCGTCTCCACTTTCACGCTCTCGCGGACGGATGGCTCCTCAAAATAGGGCGTGACCACCACCGGCAGGCCCTCGGCCGGAATGACCACGCCAGTGAACCGCTCGGAGCGCCACCAGCGGATACCCGTGAAATATGTAAGCGCCGACCCGGCCTCTATGACCAGCGCCGCAATACCCTGCTGCTGCATCAGGGCCTGCGCCTTTTCAAGCCGCTGTTCGTGTTCGGCCGGGGCGATCGGCGCAGCGCCCGCGGCAAGATTGGGCAGGCCGGTTCCCGTCTCCCGCGCGGACGACGGCAGTCCCGAAGCCAGCACAAGCCCGGCCGCTCCGCCCGTCATCAGAAAATCCCGCTTGGTCAGCATGCCCGCCTCCATCTTGCCCGGCGCGCACTCTGCCAGCCCACATCTATTTGTCGAGACACCAGCGCATGATGGCCTTTTGCGCGTGCAACCTGTTTTCGGCCTCATCGAAGACAAGCGAGTTCGGCCCGTCGATCACTTCGCTGTCGACTTCCTCGCCGCGATGGGCCGGCAGGCAGTGCAGGAATTTGGCGCCCGGCTGGGCAAGCTCCATCAGCTCTTCGGTCACGGCGTAAGGCTCAAGCTCGTCGAGGCGCTCGTCTGCGTCGGAGTCGCCCATCGAGACGAACGTATCCGCAATCACGACATCAGCGCTTTCAGCGGCGTCCTCGGCATTGTCGAAAACTTCGATCCGGCCCTGCAGCTCGCGCGCAAGCTCGAGATCGTCTTCATCCGGCGCGTAACGATCCGGTGTGCCAATCGCGAGGGTGAATCCGAATTTCGGCGCAGCATGAATGAAGGACGAGCAGACATTGTTGCCATCGCCAACCCAGGCCAGCCGCGCGTCTTTCAGGTCGAGGCCATGCTCCTCAAGCGTCATCAGATCGGCCATGATCTGGCAGGGATGCGAGCGATCGGTGAGGCCATTTATCACGGGGACGCTGGAGGCCTCGGCGAAGTCCTCAATATCGGTGTGATCATTGGCGCGGATCATCACCATGTCGACATAGCGAGACAGGACACGCGCCGTGTCACCAATACTCTCGCCGCGGCCGAGTTGCATATCGTTGGAATTCACCACGATTGAGGTTCCGCCAAGCTGGCGGATGCCGACATCGAAGCTGGTGCGTGTGCGCGTCGAGGACTTCTCGAAGATCATCGCCAGGATGTGTCCATCGAGCGGCGCGCCCTCATCGGCTCGGCCCTTCGGCCAGCCAGCGCGCGCCTTCTTCATCGCATGAGCTTCATCCAGAATACCGCGCAGCTCTGAGGCTTCCAGCTGCCAGAGATCGATGAAATGCCTTACCGCCATGTCTGCAATCCTCCTCGGACTACGAAACCAAAGGGCGCGCTTACTGGAAAACGCCGCTTCTGCAAAGCGCCAAACAGAAGTGCGATTGTCCCGGAACCGTTTTGACCACCGCCAGTTAATCCGAGACCGCCGCTCGCAATTGTGTAGTGTTCGCTTGATCAGAGACCGGAAAACCGCTGAAAAGCATAGACGGTTGAGGGGAGTTAGAGGGATCGATGTCACCTTTGCGGATGCGATTGCGCAGCGATACACAAGTTGATCATACCCGAATTGACGCGCTCTACAGCCGGTATGACCTGACAGATGTGACCGGCCTCTCCAGATTTCTAAGTGCCCATGCTGTCGCCCTGTCCTGGTGTCTCGAAAGCCTCCCAGCTGCCATGGATGAATGCCGCCGCTCCATCGCAGCGCTGATCCTGGACGCCGGTTCTGATCTGGAGCGGCTTGGCCAGCCCTCCCGGACGTCATCGCCTGCGGCGTTCACCTCATTTCAGGGCGACCCGCTCGGCCTGGTCTATGTCGTTGCGGGCTCGCGCCTTGGCGGGCGTGTTCTCCTGCGTCAGGTGCGCAGAGCAGACGACCCGCTCGTCGCCTCGTCCACCACCTACCTTTCAAGCGAGGCCGGAGACGAACTCTGGCAGACCACGCTGGAGGCCTTGCAGGCCTGGTCCGGCGCGCCAGCGGACGAAGACCGTCTGATCGCGGGCGCGCGCTCGGGTTTCCAATATTTCGAAGATGCATACTTTGCCGTTCAGGGACTAACGACAGAAAATGACTTCCAATACAGTGTCGCCTGACACAAAGATCGACCTCACAAATTGCGACCGCGAACCGATCCACATCCTGGGTCATGTTCAGCAATTCGGCTGCCTGATTGCCGTCACATCAGATTGGCTGGTCTGCCATGCCTCTGAAAATGTCGAGGCCTTCATGGGCCGGACCGCGGAAGCGATGATCGGTGAGCCGCTTGCAGACCTGTTCGACGAGGCCGGGCTCGAGAAGATAAAGATGCGCGTCCAGCAGCTCGATAGCGGCGATGCCGTCGAGCGCCTGTTCGGTGTTGCGCTCGGCGAAGGCGAAGACGGCCGCTTCAATGTCGGTGTCCATCTTGCCGGCACGAATGTGGTCCTCGAACTTGAACCGTACAGTCCTGACCACAGGACCGACTACACATCCTATGTCCGCCCGATGATCGAGCGGGTGCGCAAGGCGAAGACGGTCGAAGAGCTCTGCCGCATAGCCGCGCGTCAAATGAAAGCGCTGACCGGTTTCGACCGTGTCATGGTTTACCACTTTGCCGAAGATCAGTCTGGCGAGGTCATCGGCGAGGCGGTCAGTCCGAACATCGACTCATTCATGGGCCTGCATTATCCGGCGAGCGATATTCCCCAGCAGGCCCGTGAACTCTACAAGCGCAACCTGCTCCGCATTATTTCAAATGTGAATGAGAAGGTCTCGCCCATTATTCCCGAGCGCTCGCCCGATGGCGGCCCGCTCGACCTTTCAATGAGCGGGCTGCGCGCAGTCTCGCCGATCCATATCGAATATCTGAAGAATATGGGTGTCGAAGCCTCGATGTCGGTCTCCATCCTGCAGCGCGACGAACTTTGGGGCCTGTTTGCCTGTCACCACTATTCGCCGCGCGTCCTGCCCTATGAAATCCGCTCTGCAGCAGAGCTGTTCGCGCAGCTCTTCAGTTTCGTGCTGGAGCAAATCCGGCAGGACACAGCCCGCCTTCTGCGCTCGCGCACGCAGACGCTTCACGACCAGCTCATGTCGCAGCTCGCTGGCGGACAGTCGATCCGCGATCACTTCTCCACGCTCGCCGATGCGCTGAACTCGGTCATCGAGAATGACGGCGTCGCCGCATGGGTCGATGGCGAGTTCCTGACACTGGGAAAAACCCCGTCGCGCGAGGACTTCATGGGGCTACTGCGCTTCCTGAACACAAGCGCGGGAGGCCGGATTTACGCCACCGATCATCTCGGCGGGGTCTACCCTCCGGCAAGAAACTACACCGATGTCGCAGCAGGCCTGCTCGCCATTCCCGTGTCGCGCCAGCCGCGCGATTATATCATCCTCTTTCGCCAGGAGATCGCCAGGACCGTGAGCTGGGCCGGCAATCCGGAGAAGCCGATCACACTCGGCCCCAACGGCTCTCGCCTCACCCCCAGGAAGAGTTTCGAGCTATGGCAGGAAACCGTCACGGGCCAGAGCGCGCCTTGGCAGGCTCATGAAATCGGCGCGGCAGACCAGCTGCGTGTGACCCTGCTCGAAGTCGTGCTGCGCATGTCGGATGCCGCCAACCAGGAACGCGCCCGCGCCAGTGAGCGCCAGGAGCTGCTGATTGCCGAACTCAATCACCGGGTCCGCAACATCCTCAACCTGATCCGCGGTCTCGTAAACCAGAGCGCCCGCGAAGCACGCTCCGTCGCCGAACTGTCCGATGTGATCGGCGGGCGGGTCCAGGCGCTCGCCAATGCCCACGACCAGCTGACATTGAAAAACTGGGCACCGGCATCGCTTCAAGGCCTGATCAGGACCGAAGTGGACGCTTATCTTGGGCGCAAGGCCGACCGGATCGATATCAGCGGACCGGATGCAATGCTGACCCCGACCGCCTTCAGCACCCTGGCGCTGGTTCTGCACGAGATGACCACGAATTCTGCCAAATATGGCGCTCTGGCCGATTCATCCGGCAGGATTGCCATAGAGACCCTCGAACTGGGCGATGGAGCGCTCAAAATCGCATGGAAAGAGATGGGCGGCCCTGCCGTTCAGGCGCCCGATCGCAAGGGGTTTGGCACAACGATTATTCAGCAATCCATCCCCCACGAACTGTCAGGCACGGCAGACGTGCGCTATATGCTGACCGGGCTGGAAGCCGATTTCGTCGTTCCGGCGAGGCATGTCAGCGCCTATGGCCCTTCGCTGGCCCCGGCCCCCTCCTCCGCCAGCCCGCGGGCCTCTGACAGCGGCCAGGCCGGTCTCGACAAACCGGCCCTGATTGTCGAGGACAATATGATCATCGCGCTCGACGCCGAGGACATCCTGATAGCTGCCGGCGCGACGGAGGTGCATGTGTGCAGCACTGTGGCGGAAGCGCTCGGCGTCCTCTCCGAAAACGAAATCGGGTTTGCACTGCTCGATGTGAACCTTGGCAGCGAGACAAGCGAACCCGTCGCCAGGGAACTCTTCGAGCGGGACGTGCCCTTCATTTTCGCCAGCGGCTACGGCGACTCCAGCGCGCTTAACGCGAGGTTCCCGTCCATTCCGATGCTGAAGAAACCGTATGACAAGTCAGACGTCGATCGGGCCATTCAGGAGGCATTCCCTGCCAATTGAGCTGTGGCCGCGCCAGGGCGCTTGTCATGTCCGCTGCCCCCGCTACAGTTACAGCGGATGACAGACGAAAGCGCATCAGACCCGCAAAACCCTGATACAGACGCGCCGCAGGACGGCCCGCTGCTGTTCGGGTGCGTGCTCAATGGCAAGGGCGGGTGCCGGTTCGTGGACTGGGAAACAGCGAAAACCTGGACGAGAACCTCGCCTGAGG
>NZ_JBARZC010000222.1:0-11000 GCF_049649345.1 Henriciella sp.
GACAAGCGAGTGTTTTCATGAGGCGCTTGTGCCATGCGGCGTGTGAACCGCAAATGAGCAGACCGGCGCTTTGCCCAGTGACCATCGAATCTCCGGTATGGGTTGCATTCGAGATGATTTCATATGAAACGAATTTAAGCCTGTTCTGGTCTGCCCCGAAAAATTCATAATTTTTGCTATTGACCACAACTGTAATCGATCGTAACGACTACAAACGTAGTCAATAGGAATTCAGGTTCGATGCAGATCACACCCGCAGAACTGGAAATCATGAACGTGCTCTGGGACGATCCGGGCATCGGCGCGAGCGAGATCGCCGAGGCGCTGAAAGGCGACAAGTCCTGGAATATCCGCACGATCAAGACGCTTGTCGGACGCCTCGTCGAAAAAGGCGCGCTCGACACAGAGCCCGATGGCCGGCGCTATCTCTACCGGCCGATCATCAAGCGCGGCGACTATCAGAAGAAAGCCGCAAAACAATTTGTCGACCGCATGTTCGGTGGCCGGGCGGCCCCGCTTGTCGCGCACCTGGCCGACGCAAGGGGCCTTAGCGCAGATGACATCGCCGAACTCGAAAAGCTTTTGGGGGAGCTGAAGAAATGAACCCGTTCACCGAGATGAATCCGATCGTTGCAAACAGTCTCCAGACAAGTCTGGCTGTCGCTGTTCTCTTCGCCCTGATGCTGCTGGTCCGCAAGCCCTTTGCCCGCCAGTTCGGCGCGAAGGCGGCTTATGCACTCTGGCTGGTGCCGCTGGCCCGCCTGTTCATGCCGCCGCTTCCGGCCAACTGGTCGATGTTCGGCTGGCTGGCGGCCCCGGTTGAAGCCGCAGAGCCTGAAATGGCGCAGCCGGCCATGGTGTTTCATGGCGTGAACCGCACAGCCACGGACATGACGGTAACAGCGGAAGCGGCCGCGCCGCCCGTACCGGTGGAATTCATACCGGTCCATGCCGCCCCGGTGCCGGCTGAACCTGGCCTGCTGGACGCTGCACTGGGCCTGCTGCCGCATCTCGTCGTGCCGCTCTGGATCGCAGGGATCGCCCTGATGCTCGGCCTCGCCTGGCGCCGTCAGGCGGTGTTCCACCAGCTGATCCGCGACGACTCTTCGCCAGCTTCCGAGCCTGTAACAGAGATGGCCCGCGAAATTGCAGCCCTGCTCAAGGTGCGCCGCGGTTTCGAAGTCCGCACGAGCCTACTCAATGGCAGCCCGCTGGTGACCGGGCTCAAGCGCCCCGTCATCCTGCTGCCGGAATGGTTCGAGGCTGATTATTCCCCGCGCGAGCAGCGCGACGCGCTCACCCACGAGCTGATGCACGTGAAGCGCGGTGACCTTTTTGCCCTGCAGGCAGCCCAGATCGTGCTGGCCCTGCAATGGTTCAATCCTCTGGCTTACTTCTCGATCCGGGCATTCCGTATCGACCAGGAAGCCGCATGTGACGCTGATGTGCTTCGGGCGGGAACATCCTCAGCGTTTTCCTATGGCCGTACCCTGATCAAGGCAGCCCGCCTTGCAGGCCCGGCCGACAGCGCCTTCAGGGGCGCAAACCTGACCCTGGCGCATCCCATAAAAGAGAGACTAATCCTGATGCAGAATACTGCCCCAACCCTTCGCAAACGCCTGCTCGGCACGACGCTCGCCGTCACGCTCGGCACGGCCGCTGTGTTCACCACCGCCTCCTGCGCCGCCTCGGCCACCCCGCGTGACCAGTCCGCCACAGAGCTTGCCGGCGGCGAGGAGACGCAGACCCGTGTGAAGGATCATCGCGTCTACCGTTTCAGCTCTCACAAGGGTGATGAAGACTTCCAGATGGTGATCCTGAGCGATCCGTTCGAGGCGCTGGCCCCTCGCCTCGCCGAAGTCGAGAAGCTGGATCTGTCCGATCTTGAAGGAGAGATGGAAAAGCTCTCAATCGAGATCAGCAAGGTCGGCGAGATAGTAGCACTTGAAGCCCTCGAAGGCATGGACTGGTCGTCGCTCGCAGAACTTGAAGGCCTGAAAGAACTTGAGGGCCTGCACGAGCTCGACGCTCTTGTGGAGCTCGGAAATCTCAAATTCGACTTCGACATCAGCGGCATGGAAGACTTCGACATACAGACCCTCGAAACCGAGGGCGGCATCAAGATCATCATTCCGGGCCGGGAAATCATGCTATCCGGTCTCGATGAAGATGCGCTGGATATCCAGATCGAGAAGATCGAAGCCATGGCAGACGCTCACGCCGAGCGCGCCGAAGCGATGGCCGAGGCCCATGCTGAACGCGCCGAGGCCTGGGCCGAAGCCCACGCCGATCGGATTGAAGAACGGGCAGACCGGATGGCCATCGTCATCGAGCGCGAAGTCGAAAGCCGCGCCGAACGCATGGAAGAGCTCGGAGAGCTGATGGAGCTGCGGATCGAAGCCGCCTTCGAGGACGGTCTCGAAAATGATCTCGAAGCGGCCGGCGAAGTGATCGAAGAGCTCGCCGACCAATGCGAGGATCGCGACGAGGACCTCTCCTCACCGGAGATCGTGTCGGTTCGCGGCGAGAATGGCGAGACCTATCGCGCCCTTTGCGTCAATGGCGGCCAGGCCCGCCTCAAGGACGGCGATGTGAAAGAGTTCGTGCAGGCCCATCCGGCGCTGACAGACGCTGAAAAAGAGCGTTTCAGCCAGCACCGCTCATTCGAATACGAATATTCCTGGTCTGAAGACTAGGGGACCGACCCTTCGGCCCTAGCCCAATCGACGCCCGAGCAGCCCGGGAATAGGAAGGCCTCTGCTGAGACCGGCAGAGGTCTTTTTCGTTGCGGTGTACCTAGCTGAAGAGCCGGCCTTTGCTGGCGCGCTGGATCAGCAATGCAAAGCCGAAGAGCACAGTGGTGAGCCCCAGGAAGGCAAAGACTTTCAGCCACCAGCTGTCGAAGCGATCATCGCCCGTCACATCCATGATGTGAAACCGCCAGAGCGCATCGAACAGCCGCCATTTGCCTGTGCGCACGGCGACGAGACGGGCTGCGTCCGCATCGATCCAGAAGGTGGCGGTATCGGCGCCGTCGAACTGGACGCGCCAGAGTGGGGTTTCGCTAAATGCTTCGCGCGGCGGGGTTTCGACCAGGCTTGCAGATGAGATGGCGCCATCGCCGGCCCATCGGCTCTCGGCATAGGCGCGGATGTCTGCTGCATCGAGCGGCGGGCGGGGCGCGCCGGTGACCGTGTCATAGAGGGCGAGGCCGGTGTCGGACTTTACCTGCCAGACCAGCTCTCCGAGCACGATACGCAGCTCGGCAGTGCTGGCCTCATTCGTGAGCTGGGGCGCCGCAAGCGCTGGCAGGGCCGACAAGTCGAGGGCAGGCGCATCTGCGCGAAGGTGCTCTCCGCGGATCGTCTCGATCGGGTAGAGGGTGAAGAAAAAGCCGCTCGCCGTCCAGAACAGGAGCTGGATCCCGACGATGAGGCCGAGCAGCTTGTGGCCGCGTGCGATGGTCCGTGCGTTGAATGCCATGCTGAAAGCCCCTCGCGCCCTGCAATGCAAATCTTCTGCCTGACCAGCGCTGCGCCTGTCGAGCGGGAATGGGCGGTAAGCCGGCCCTACGCTGGATGCGGGACGGGCGCGATCGCGGCTCATGTCAGGATGATCGCCCGCTGTGGTTCGACAGCACGACATGTGATCGAAACGCAACGCTCCTCTCCCCACTGGAAGCAACCAGCGCTACTCCACCAGAAACCGCGCCACCTCGGCCGGCAGCTCGCCTCGCCTTGCCCGCTCGCGCGCGGCGAAGACCATCAAATGTGTAAACGCGTCGGCGATCTCGCCTGAGAGGCAGCGCCGGACAAGCTCGCCGAACGGGACGCGTTCAAGCGTCAGATCTTCCGAGGATTCAGGCTCGGCTTTGCCAGGTGAGAGCCCCCAGGCAACATAGCCGAAGGCGACCTCGTCGGACACCGAATTGGAGAGGTGCCACTGGCCGATTTCGAGCCAGTGATCGGCGATCAGGCCTGCCTCTTCTTCCAGCTCGCGCGCGGCTGAGGCCTGCGGTGACACCCCTTTCCTGCCGCCGCCCTCGGGCAGTTCCCAGCTATAGGCATCAAAAGGAAAGCGATGCTGGCCGACGAGCCAGGTATGGCCCTCCTCATCGAGCGGCAGGACGCCGGTGGCGAGATTGGCATAGCGCACGACGCCATAGATGCCGTCAGCGCCGCCCGGATGGGTAACCCTGGAGGTCTCGATCCGGATCCACGGGTTTGCAAACGAGGTCTCGGTTGAGTGTACGCGCCAGGGGCCGTTGCGGCCCGGTCGGCCTGAGCCAGTTGAGGAATCGTCAGTCATGACCAAAAGGCTAGCTGGTCGCGGCGTGCGCGCAAGGCAGGTCTTCGTGATCTGGCAATTTTAAAAGAACCGGCTTAGCGAGACGCCATGTCCTGGATCAGCGCTCTTGTCATTCTCGCCGCGACGCTGGTCACGGCTTTCATCTCCGGCATTTTTGGCATGGCGGGCGGGCTCATCCTGATGGGGGTGCTGACCGCGCTCCTGCCTGTCGCGACGGCGATGATCGTTCATGGGGCGATCCAGATGGTGTCGAATGGGTGGCGGGCCTGGCTGCTCCGCAGCCATATCGACTGGAAAGTCTTTGCCCGCTACCTCGCCGGCTCTGTTGTGGCGGTAATTCTTCTGTTTCTCGTGGCCTGGCGCCCGGACAAGACAATGGTCTATCTGATGCTGGGCCTCATTCCGCTCCTGGTATGGATCCCGCGATCCCTGGTCGATCTCGACATCCAGAAACCGGGACAGGCCGAAGGCGCAGCCGTGGTGGTCCAGTCGCTGAACACGCTCGCCGGGGTGTCAGGGCCGCTGCTCGATCTGATGTTCGTGCGCACGGATATGACAAGGCAGGCGATCGTCGGCACCAAGGCGGTGACGCAGGTCGTCGCGCATATGGTCAAGATCGCGTTCTGGAGCGTGCCGCTTCTGGCCGCGAGCGGGATATCGGCGATGCCGCCGGTCTGGTTGCTGGCGCTGGCCATACCGCTGTCGATGACGGGGACGTGGCTCGGCGGGCTTGTGCTGGCGCGGATGAATGATGTCGACTTCAAGCGCTGGATGCGCTGGCTGGTGACGGTGATTGGCGTGGTCTATCTCGCGCGCGCGGCGGGCCTGTTCTAGGCACAAAAAACGCCGGCGCTCCTTTCTGGAACGCCGGCGCTCGTGACGATATCGCGTCAGTTGAGTGCTAGAATTTGTAACCAGCACTGATCATCGCGGCATGGGTGTCGGTATTGCCGAAGCCATACCAGGTATAATCGCCGCGAAGTTCCCAGCTCTCGGTCAGGTCGTAATTGAGACCGGCACCAAGGGCTGCGCCATCTTCAGAGTCTTCGATGGTCGCGATCTCGGTGCCGCCTGGCGTCTGGATGTTGGCATCCAGATCGAGGAAGGCGTAACCGGCGCGGCCGAAGACATCGAGCTGATCGGTGACAGGCACGCTGACACGGCCATAGGCACCGACCAGATAGTTGAGACCAATGTCGCCCGATGCGTTGATCAGGTCATTGAAGTCACCATCATTATTGTCGTCGAGATCGAAGTCGTCTTCGTCGACATTGTAGTCAAACTCGCCATCATCAATGCCGGACGTGACGTCGGCCTCGAAAGAGAACATTGGCGTGAACTGGTAGCCGGCACGCGCCGTGATGGCATTCGTGTCGACACCTGATTCAGCGCCGTCCGGCTGAATATCGAGATAGCTGTAGCCACCCTGCAGATAAAAACCGGTGTCTTCTGCACCGTCTCCATAGCCCTGTGCCTGCGCGCTGGCGCCGACGGTCAGGAATGCACCGGCTGCTGCGGTGCCAATAAGTGTACGTTTTAACATGGGAGGATTCCTCATTCTGAGTTCTTTTTTGCCCCGGCCCGTGAGCCGGAACTGAACCCCAAACGAGGCAGGAAAAGGGCAAGTTCCTGCGTCCCTGTGCAGCTCGATGCAGATGTGGCAAATCAGCATCACTTTCTGTAATTTAATTCATTAATTACAGAAGGTTAAAGCAGATCAGCTCTTGTTTTCACAGACATAGTCCAGGAGGTCGCCGGGCGTACAATCGAGCGCGTCGCACAGCTTCACTAGCGTGTCGAATCTGACGCCTTTCACCTTGCCGGATTTGAGCAGGGACAGGTTGGCCTCGGTCATGCCGATCTCGGCGGCGAGATCTTTCGCCTTCACTTTTCGCATCGCCATCATGACGTCCAGGCGGACGATAATTTCACCCGGCGGAACAGCGGCCATCAGACAAACTCGTCATTCTCGGCCTTGATCGCGACCGCGTCTTTCAGAACGGAAGCAAAGCCGTAAAGCGCAATGCCCATCAGGCCGACGCCGAGGGCAAGGTCCGTGAAATCGAGGATTTCGTGGGCACCCGGTTCATCGACAGCGTCGAGAATGGTCGGGGCGATGATGCCGCTGACGAATGCCGCCCAGATCAGGCTTTCCGCGCCGCTCTTGAGCGTTTTGACATTCCGCTCGGTGAACGTGTCGCCCTGGCCGCAGCGATGGAAGAAGCCTGCGAAGTCGGTGAGAGCAAAAGCGATGAGTATGGTTGGTCCCGCTTTCAGCAGGCCGACCATGAAGCCTTTTAAGATGTCGATCCAGTCTCCGGGAGACTCAAAGACAATGCCGCCGACTTCGTCGCCGATGAAATAGGTGACGTTGAGCGCCAAGATGCCGACGGCGACCCAGGCGAGGATGGAGAGCGTTTCGTAGCTCTTCTCCTTGTCGCTCTGTGCGCGCGGCGGTGTCCTGTTGTCATCAGCCATATGCAAGCCTCCTGAAGAACAAGCATCTTACAACAAAAAATTATTTTCATGCAATAATTTATTTTCGTTTTTCTTTAAAAAACCGCTGCAGAAAACTGGCCGCTTCAGCCGCATGGACCGGATCCTGGGTGATGTCAGGGCGCCAGTGGCAGGTCTTCTGCTCGAAGAAGCGCGGGCCGTTGATGACCGCGCCGCCCTTCTCGTCGCTCGCGGCAAAGATCACGCGCCCCAGCCGGGCAAAGCTGATCGCGCCGGCGCACATGGCGCACGGCTCAAGCGTGACATAGAGGTCGAGGCCGGTCAGGCGGTAGTTACCGACCCGCGCGGCAGCGGCGCGGATGGCGACGATTTCGGCATGGGCGGTTGGGTCATGCGTGCCGATCGGACGGTTGCGGCCTTCACCGAGCGTCTCGCCAGTCTCAGGGTCAATGATGACCGCGCCGACAGGCACTTCGCCAGCCTCGGCCGCCTCTTTCGCCAGCTCGAGCGCGCGGCGCATATGGGTCTCGTCACTCATCGGCACGCTCCTTACACGGTTTGACGCTTTGCTGCACCCTCCACCAGTGATATGGCGCGTCTCCATGCGGATTATCTCAGGCAAATTCAAAGGCCATGCGCTGTCAGCGCCCAAGGGTCGTAATACAAGGCCAACCTCTGACCGGGCGCGCGAAAGCCTGTTCAATGTGCTGGCGCATGCGAGCTGGGCGCCGCCGCTTGAGGGCGCGCGGGTGATCGACCTGTTTGCAGGCTCTGGCGCGCTCGGCTTCGAGGCGATCTCGCGCGGCGCGGCCTTCTGCCTGTTCGTTGAGACCGAAAGCGCAGCCCGCGGGGCGATCCGGGATAATGTCGAGGCGTTTCAGCTGTTCGGCAATACGCGCATCCATAGGCGCAGCGCTGTGGATCTCGGGTCAAAACCTGCGAGCGCCGGGGCGCCCTTCACGCTCGCTTTCCTCGACCCGCCCTATCACAAGGGGCTGGTTGAGCCGTGCCTGAAAACGCTGGTGGACGGGGCCTGGATGGCAGATGAAGCGCTGGCTGTGGTCGAGACCGATGCGAGCGAGACTTTCGAGCATGAAGGCTGGGAAGCGATTGACCAGCGCGAGGCGGGCAAGGCGAAGCTGACCATGCTGCGGCGCCTCTAGAGCCCCCTCCGCCTGCCGGCACCTCCCCCGCTTGCGGGTCGAGAAGGGCGATCAGCTCCTCGTATCGTCCAGGAACTCGGCGCGAATATCGATACTCGATTGCTTGCCGACATGTTGCAGGCAGCTGCCAATCCAGTCTTCGGCGTAGGTGCGGCCCTTGTCGCGCAGGTCAGACAGGAAGGGCCAGCTTGTGTCGTATTTGCTCTCGAGGCGCAGGTCGCGCAGCATTTCGCCGCCGCGGATGGCATGGAGGTTGGGGTTGCTATAGCGGCTCTGGACCGCCTTGCTCAGCCAGTTCTGGCCGAGCAGTTTCTGGACGAAGGCGATCGCGCGCAACTCGCCGAGGAGCGCGGCATTGAAGGTGATCTCATTCAGCCGGTCCTGGATTTCACCGGCTGAACGCGGCGTGCCCTTGCGCTCCAGCGGGTTGAGCGTGACCAGCAGCACATCCTTGGGCGCCTTGGCATAGAAGAGCGGAAAGAGAGACGGATTGCCGAGATAGCCACCATCCCAATAGGGCGTCCCGCCAATCTCGACGGCGCGGAATGTGTTGGGCAGGCAGGCTGAGGCGAGGATGGCATCGGGGGTCAGCTCATCGCCTTCGAAGACGCGGACCTTTCCAGTCTCGACATTGGTCGCGGCCACAAAGAGCTGAATGGACGAGGCGCGCACGCGCTCAAAATCAATCTGGCTGATGACCACATCGCGCAGCGGGTTGATATCGAACGGGTTGAAGTCATAGGGGCTGAGGAAAGACGCCATGGCGGTCGCGAAGGCATGCGGCGACCAGGCGGTGAACGGGTGGTTTGAAAGGCCATTATTGTTCATCGCATAGAGCGGCGCGCCCCTGCGGGAGATGTCCTGCCAGAAGTTCTTGAGCGCCTCGCGCGCCCCTTCGCGGCCATTTTTCTGATAGCCGTCGATATAGGCTGCAGCATTCATCGCGCCGGCAGAGGTTGCCGTGATCGCGGCAATCTCGATCTCCTCACACTCGCTGAGCCGTTCGAGGACACCCCAGGTGAATGCGCCATGCGCGCCGCCGCCCTGCAAGGCGAGACTGATCTGTTTTGGTTTCTTGCCAGTTCGCGCCATAAACTCTCCTAGACTGCCGCCCGTATAGACAGGACAATGTGCCAGCAATGCAAAAGCCGCCTGCCCCTCCGAGATTGGCCGATGGACTGAAACCTCAAGCGGCAGCCGGTGTGGTCTGCGTAAAAGACGGGCAGGTCCTGCTGGTCCGGCGCGGGACACCGCCGATGACAGGCGAATGGTCGCTGCCCGGCGGACGGATCGAGCCGGGCGAGACGGCCAAAGAGGCCGCCTTGCGCGAGCTGGGGGAAGAAACGGGCGTCACCGCCGAGCTCGCCGGCCTCATCGATGTTGTCGATGCGATCGTGAAAAACCGGGATCACACGCTGGTCACGCGCCATTATGTGCTCTGCGATTATGCTGCGGTCTGGACAGGCGGCGAGCCTGTCGCCGGCGACGATGCAGACGAGGCGCGCTTCTTCGACATGCCAGAGATCGAGACGCTGGGGCTGTGGGACGAGACGCTGCGGATCATCCGGCAGGGGGTCGCCATTGTCAGCACGCTTCCTGAAACGCGCGATTGATGGCATACTGGGGCTCAGACGCGGACTAACCCGCGCACCCGGGAGGATATAGAGGTGAGACTCACCTCGTTCATCGCCATGCTGGCCCTTTTGCCAGTGGTCTTCCTGCTTCCTGCCGAGGCAGCCCAGAAGCAGACAATCCCGTTTGAAATCACAGACTCCGGCCATCTCATCGTGAAGATGGAAGTGAATGGGCATTTAAAGACGATCGCCGTGCTCGATACGGGGGCGACCTTCCCGATCATTCACCACCACACGGCCAAGGCGGCAGCGATCGCAGCCCCTACACCCGGACGGCTGATCAGCATTCTCGGCCTTGGCGGGATCGAAGCCTACCCTGTCGTCGATGTCTCCACCGCCCTGGTCGGCGATCTGGTGATCCAGAACTTCGAGGCGGCCTATAATGCGCGCTTCTACAATCCCGGGCGCGGCAATATCATACCCGCCTCCAGCCTGCCTTACCGCGTGCTTGATTTCGATTTCGACAAGCAACGGATCGAGGCCTATGACGCGCGGCCCAGACGGGTGCGGGCCTCAACCTCATCAAAGCTTCCGATCACCCGCATCCACGCCCTGCCCTTCGTGAAGATCAAGGTTCAGGGCGAAGAGGCGATTGCCCTGATCGACACGGGCGCGAGCATGACGATGGTCAACTCCAAATTTGCAAGCCGGTTTGCCCGCGACGAGAAATCTATCCGTACGATCGAGGTCGTTAATGCGGGCAAGGACGTCGAAGTGTTCAGACTGCTCGCGTCGCGAAATGTCGTCTTCGGGGATTTCCGGGTGCGGAAAATCCAGGCGTTCATTGTCGATCCGCCCGTGCTGGACCATGTCGGACTGACCGATCAGGCGGTTATGATCATCGGCCTTGATCTGCTGTCACAGTTCCGCCTGCAGCTCGACCGGGAAGAGGAAGTGTTGTGGATGCACAGGCCGCAGGAAGGCGTGCACATGCGCTATGGACGCATGTTCGACTAAGAAAGGCGGACGCAGCCTGCACTTTCCCCTCAGTCAGGATTGATCTTGGGCGCCAGCTCTTCCTTTATGCACTGCAAAAGCCCCTAGAGGAGGACACTGAATGGCATACGCACCCTTTGATCTTACCGGAAAAACCGTTCTCGTGACGGGCGGCAATAAGGGGATCGGCCTCGGCATGGCCGAAGGTCTGGCACAGGCGGGGGCGAACATCGCCGTCTGGGGGCGCAAGGAAGCCGACAACAAGGCGGCCGCCGAAAAGCTCTCGAAGATCGGTGCGGGTGAAGCGCGGGCTTGGCAGGTCGATGTTGCCGATGAGCAGGCCGTCGTCGAAGCGACGGCAGAGACGGTCAAGGCGTTCGGGCGCCTCGACAGCTGTATCGCCAATGCCGGGGTCGGCTTTGGCGCAAAATCCTTCCATGAAATGACGACAGAGATCTGGCGCAAGAATATGTCGGTCAATCTCGACGGCGCGTTCTGGACG
>NZ_JBARZC010000223.1:0-4998 GCF_049649345.1 Henriciella sp.
GGGGCGGACGCCGCCGGCGCCGGGATGCCCGGCCGATCGTGCCTGCAGATGGCGGTGCCCTTCTCGATGGACTGGCAGCGAGTGCGCCGGCCCTGCTCGACGATGAGCCCCCTGCCCTGCCCGATCCAGACCAAGCCAATCGCTCAACGGCCTCGCAACCGCAGCTCGCGAAAACAGTGGCGCTGGAGGCCGAAAAGGCTGACGATCCGAACACCGACGACGAGTCGGCCACGGATGCCAAGGCGGATGACAAGCAACCGGCCGAGGCGCCGAAAAAACGCCGCAGCCGGCGTCGCAGACCGGCCGGAAAGCCTTCTGAAGGAAAGTCCGAAGCACAGCCTGAGAATCAGGAAGAAGCCAAGACTGATTCTGGCAAACAGGACCCTGAAACGGGCTCGTCAGACACCGCCAAAAAGGACGAACGTGAAGCTGACAAGCCCTCTCCCGCCCCTGTCGAAGCTTCTAAGAAGGCTGACGCGCCCAAACCGGCAGAGGCCGACAAACCAGAGCCCGAACCTGCTGAAGCCAAAGAGACCGAAGCGGCTTCCACGGCGGCTGTGTTCGATGCTGATAAACCCGTTGCAAGCGAACCTGTCCTGATCACCGACGAGGGTCAAAAGGAAGAGGAAAAACCAAAGAAACGGGGCTGGTGGTCGCGCGGGCGCTAGCCGCTCACGAATAGCCGCACTGGACGCTTATCTGGACGGCGCAGCTGCAATGCGGCTGCGCGCGATCCTCTCGGAAACCAGATAGGTTGGTTCATCCGCAGACAGCGCCTCATCAAGGACCTGACCCAGCGTGTCAATCATCACATCGAGCTTCGACATCACCCAATCGCGCGAATACTCACCTGAGATCTCGGCCGCGACATTGATAATGCCGCCCCCATTGATGACGTAGTCAGGCGCATAGAGGATGCCCTTGTGACGTAAGGCTTCGCCCATCTCGGGCGTGGCCAACTGATTGTTCGCGCCGCCCGCCACGACCTTCGCCTTCAGGCGGTCCAACGTCCCTGGATTGAGAATGGCCCCAAGCGCATTGGGCGAAAAGACATCTGCCTCGGCATCATAGATCGCTTCGGGCGCGACGATTTCAGCGCCCGTCCGACCGGCCACAGCGTTCAGTTCATCCTGGTCGATATCGGCGATGAGAAGCTTCGCGCCCTCCTTCGCAAGATGATCGCAGAGATAGCCGCCAACCGATCCGACACCCTGGACAGCGATGGTGCGCCCCGAAAGGTCACCATTGCCGAACGCCCGCTCACAGCAGGCCTTGATTCCCCGATAAACGCCGGTGGCCGTGACCGGAGATGGATCACCGCTGGCCGCAGCGCCAGTGTCGAGGCCGGCGACGTAAGAGGTCTGCGTCGCGACGATAGCCATGTCGCTTGTATCAATGCCGACGTCCTCGGCGGTGTAATAATCCCCGTTCAGAGACTCGATGGCCCGGCCGAACGCTTCGAACAGCGCCGGCGATTTGTCCGTCTTGGAATTTCCCCAGATCACGGCCTTGCCGCCGCCGAGCGGGAGGCCCGCCATGGCGTTCTTGAAGCTCATTCCCTGTGACAGGCGCAGCGCATCACGAAGCGCCTGCTCGCCTGTCTCATAGTTCCACATGCGGCAGCCGCCCGCCGCCGGACCAAGGGCAGTCGAGTGAATTGCAATAATTGCCTTGAAGCCGGAGGTCTCATCCTCGAAGAAATGAACGCCTTCGTGATGGTCGTAGGACGGATGATCAAACATGCAAACTGCCTCCGGGACTTAGGGCAGCGCCATAGCGATCTTGCAGGCAGGGTCAACCCGCATGTTCACTGCAAGGGAAGGGACGGCGCGCCAGATGGGCGTTCCACGGAAGGATTTTCCATGAACGCCAGGATATCGGCAAAAACGACTTCTGCCTGCAGGTCTCTCAAAAGCATGTGGTAGCCGTCTTGATAATACGCCGTTTGGACATGCTCCGGCAGGATCTTCGCGGTGCGCTTCATGGCGTCAGGCGGTATGACGATATCCTTTGCGCCATAAGTCAGGAGCGTCGGCACGCTGGACGGAAGATTTGGGACACGTTTATGCGCCTGTTCCATCAGGGAAACGAGGCCGTAAACCTGGTCGATACGGTTGTCCTTCAAGCCCAGTGGATCAAACCAGAGCGCTCTAAGCATCTCGATATTATCAGAGGGCTCGATCTTCACGCCCTTGGGCGGGCGGACGACCCAGCCAGGGCGCACATGGGCTGCTATCCAAAGGCTGCTGCTATAGAGCGGGTTAAGCGCGCCCCACCCCCTGACGCCGGGCCCTGAGAGAATGAGGCGGTCAACACCCATAGGCGGGTCGTCTGAGCCGAACACAGTCATCGCGACAGCGCCGCCCATCGAAATGCCAATGATCGTGACAGGCGTGCCGGGATGCTCGGCCTGGGCGAGCGCGATGGCGGTTCTGAGGTCCTGTTGCATCAGGCCATCGGCCGGCCACACGCCCCTGTCGGCAGAACGTCCAAATCCGCGCTGGTCATAGGCGTAGGTTGTTACGCCGCGCTCAGCCATCCACGGCGCAATCAGATGGAAGGCATTGGCATAGTCGTTCATGCCATGAAGGCCGACGATCACATGGTCTGGCGCTCCGGAGCGCGCCTCCCAAACGGACAGGCCAAGCTCAGAACCGTCAAAGCTCACAAAGCGGTTGTTGGGCGCGTCGAAATACGAGGTTGTCGAAGAAGCCATGGGTAATGCCGTCTGGACTGCTGGTGTCGCACACGCGGACAGGAAAAGGGCGAAGACTGCGGCCAGCCATCTCATGATAAGAGAGTTCTCACCCGGCGTCTGAGTTCCGGCAAGACCTCATTTTCAAACCAGGGGTGGCGTTTCAGCCAGCCATTGTTGCGCCAGCTGGGATGCGGCGTCGGCAGGACACCGGATTTGAGATGGGTGCGCCAGTCCCGCACGGTTTCGGTCAGCGTCTTCGCTTTGGCCGCTGCCAGATGCCAGCTCTGGGCATAGCCGCCAATCGCCAGCACAAGCTCAAGGTTTGGCATCCGTTCCAGTAGCCCCGCCCGCCAGGTCGGCGCGCAGACCTTCATGGGCGGACGATCGCCGCCATTCTTGTCATAGCCGGGAAAGCAGAAGCCCATGGGCGCAATCGCGATCCTGCTTTCGTCATAGAACTCGTCATCACTCACCCCCATCCACTCGCGAAGCCGGACACCTGAGGGGTCTGCGAAGGGTTGTGATTTCACGTCAGCGAGATTGCCTGGCGCCTGGCTCGCAACCAGAATGCGTGCCGATGATTGGGCGCGCACAATCGGGTTTGGCGCGCGGTCCATAGCGCCTTTGCAGATCTCGCAGGCGCGCAATTTGTCGAGATAGGCTTGGAGTTCGCTTGACACTTATGCAACGTGTTCAATGTTCGCGAAAGATCAAGGAGTGCGGAATGGGTAGCGATGTTATTGAGCAGGTCATAACAGCCCGCGCGCGCGACCTTGGCGGCGGCTTCAAGGTTCGCCGCGTCCTGCCTTTCCACAACAGACGAATGGTCGGCCCCTTCATCTTCTTCGATCATTTCGGGCCGGCCGAATATGCGCCGGGCGATGGCATGGACGTCCGCGCTCATCCGCACATTGGCCTTGCCACCGTGACCTATCTGTTCGACGGCGCCATCGCCCACAAGGACACGGTCGGCTCGGATATCGTCATCCGCCCCGGCGCGGTGAACTGGATGGTCGCCGGCAAGGGCATCGTCCATTCCGAGCGCACACCGCCGGAAGAGCGCAAGACCGGCATGCGTATTCACGGCATCCAGACCTGGGTCGCGTTGCCTGAGGGTGAGCAGATGTGCGAGCCCTCCTTCACTCATCATCCAAAGGCGGACCTGCCCGTATTCGATCTCGGCGGGGCGCAGGCGCAGGTGCTGGCAGGATCGGCCTGGGGCCACACATCGCCAGTCAGGTTTCCATGGGGCATCTGGTATGTCGGCGTGTCAGCAAAGGACGGCGCCGATTTCGAAATCCCGGCAGACGCAGCCGATGAACGCGCGGTCTATGTCGCTGGCGGGACGGTCCGCATCAATGGGAAGGCTGTCGCTCAGGGCGAAATGGCGGTCCTGAAGCCCGACATGGCAGCGCTCATAAATGCCGAACCGGAGACCTATTTCATGCTGGTCGGCGGGCAGACCATGGATGGCCCGCGCAAGATCGAGTGGAACCTTGTCGCCAGCCGGCAGGAGCTGATCGACGAAGCCAAGGCGGGCTGGCGCGATTCGATCGCGAACGCCTGGGCAGGGACACGCTTTGCGCTACCGGATGGCGAAACGGAATACATTCCCCTACCTGAAGACCAGTCGCGCAAATAATCTGCCGCACATCGGTTTTCTTGTGACCGCTTCGTGCTTGTGCCAGAACACGGGCAAACAACTATCAACGGAGACACTTACATGAAGCGCACGCTCTGGCCCGCTATCTCACTTCTCGCACTCGCCGCCTGTTCCAACGAGGCCACGGCGCCGGCAGAAACGACCGACGCAGAGACGCCGCCAGCCGAAGCGGTGGAAACGGAAACTGCAGAGACAAGGACGTCAGACGAGCTTCTTCTTCCGCTCCCCGATGCAACTTCCGCTGAGATTACAGCAGACGATCTCGCCGTGCGCATCAAGACGCTTGCCGATGATGCCTTTGAGGGCCGCGGGCCTGGCAGCGAAGCCGGCGAAAAGGCGCCCGTCTGGATCGCCGCGGAAATGGAACGGATCGGCCTTGAGCCGGGCGGCGACAATGGATCCTGGTATCAGAGCGTTGGCATGGTCGAGCAGACACTGGATGAAAATGCCTCCAGCCTTACATTCGAGGGCGGCCGGTCCGGCGAAGCCTATCCGATGACACTCAAACAGGACGCGGTTCTCTGGACCAAGCATCAGGACGCACAAGAGCTGGACTGGTCCGACTCTGATCTTGTCTTCGTCGGCTACGGCGTTGTCGCGCCCGAAGATGACTGGAACGACTATGAAGGCGTCGACG
>NZ_JBARZC010000224.1:0-3551 GCF_049649345.1 Henriciella sp.
GCCCCGCACCATGCTTCCTCCAAAGCCTGCAGACAATTTCAAGAAAGCCAGTCGCTCCAATGATGAGTGGCGTGACCTGCTGACGCCCGAACAGTTCAATGTCGGCGTCAAGGAAGGCACCGAACGCCCCTTCTCACCCGGCAATCACAATGATGAGAAGCGCGACGGCGTCTATCATTGCGTCGGCTGCGACACGCCGCTCTGGTCATCTGAGCACAAATTCGATTCAGGCACCGGCTGGCCGAGCTTCTACAAGCCGATCCGAGAGACAGCGGTCGACACCAAAACCGACTTCAAGATGATCATGCCCCGCAAGGAATGCCATTGCGCAACCTGCGGCCTGCACCAGGGTCACGTCTTCAAGGATGGCCCACCACCGACCGGCCAACGCTGGTGCATCAATGGTGTTGTGCTCAATTTCAAGCCTGCATGAAACGCCGCGGATTGGTCGCTATTGCCGCATTCGTCCTCTTATCGCTCGGGACGTGCGCACTAACGGTTCTGCTGAAGCCTGAAACCACGGCCTATGCCGGCGAATGCGTACGTCGGGTCGATGGCGCGCTGACCAATGTCTGCGAGACCGACGTCGTCGTCGCCCTCTGCCGCGACGCCTCACCGGCCAGCCGGGACCAAGACCCGTGCGTCTATGAGACGCTGACCCCGTATGCCGTCTTCACCCGGACACTGGAGACGACCTCGGAGGGGGCGCCCTACACGCTCGCCTGCCATGCCCCTTTCGAGCCCGAATGGCGCCGCAGCCAGGGCAATTATCAGCGTTTCGAGAAAGCCTGCCGAAAACCGGACAAAGCCTCTGGACAGACGTTCTGAACCGGCTAGGCCTGTTCCCATAAATATCCATAGGGGAGCGACTTTGATGCGCCTGCATTTCCTGTTAGCGAGCGCCGCCAGCACTGCCCTGATCGCAGGGTGTACCACTCAAATGGAAGCCACCGAGCTGACTGAACAAATGACTGAATCCACTGCCACAGACGTAGCCGAAACCATCGCTGCGCCGACCCCGCCCACAGCCAAAAGAGAGCCCGTCACCATCGAACAGGTCGGCCGTACGCGGACCGATCCGTATCAATGGATGAAGGATGAGAACTGGCAGAAAGTGATGCGCGACCCGTCCGTCCTGCGCGCCGACATCCGCGAATATCTTGAAGCCGAAAACGCCTACACCAAGACCGTTCTCGAAGACCCGACCGAATCGCTGCGCGAAACCCTGTTCGAAGAGATGCGCGGGCGCATCAAGGAAGATGACAGCTCGGTCCCGAGCAAGGACGGCCCATACGCCTATTATGTGCGCTACCGCGAAGGCGGCGAATATCCGATCTATGCGCGCAAGCCCGCCGACCAGGCCTTCCAGGACGACGCGCCGGAAACCATCCTGTTCGACGGCGACCAGGAAGCCGAGGACGAAAGCTATTTCTCGATCCGCGGTCTCGACCAGTCGCCGGACCACACGCTGCTCGCCTCGGCCATCGATACCCAGGGCAGCGAATATTACACGATCAGCGTCCGCAATATCGAAACCGGCGAAGCGGTGGGTGAGCCGATTGAAGGCACCTATGGCAGCTTTGTCTGGGGCGCCAATTCCGACCTTCTCTACTGGGTCGAGCGCGATGATAATGGCCGCCCGACCGCGGTCTTCCAGCGTAATCTCGAAACCGGTGAGGATGTCGAGATCTATCGCGAGGCAGATCCGGGTTTCTTTGTCGGCGTCGACAAGACCGAATCGGAAGAGTTCATCACCATCGAGACTGGCGGCCACACCTCCGGCGAAGTCTATGTCTTTCCCGCCGACGCCACCGATCCTGAGCCGAAGCTGATTGCACCGCGCAAGGAGGATGAGGAATATTCCGTCACGCATTGGAATGATGCCTTCTACATCCTGACCAATGCCGACGGCGCGGTCGACTTCAAGCTGATGAAGGCCCCGATCGACAATCCGGGCCGTGAGAATTGGGAAGAAGTCGTCCCGCATCGCCCGGGCACGCTCATCCTTGGCCTCGATGCGCATAAGGATCACCTGATCCGGCTTGAGCGTGAGAACGCCCTGCCAAGAATCGTTATTCGCGAGCGCACCACCGGCGACGAGCACACCATCGCCATGGATGAAGAGGCCTATGATCTTGGTCTGTCAGGCTCAGGCGAGTTTGATTCGACCGTGATGCGCTATGAGTACGCCTCCCCTGCTGTGCCGGACCAGACCTATGATTATGACATGGCGACGCGTGAGCGGACCCTGCGCAAGACACGCGAAATCCCGTCCGGCCACAATCCGGAAGACTATGTCGTCGAGCGCATCATGGCGCCGGCCTGGGATGGCGAGGAAATTCCGGTCACGATTCTTCGCCGCGCCGACACGCCCGTGGACGGCTCAGCGCCACTTCTCCTCTACGGCTATGGCTCCTACGGCATCACCGTCACGCCAGAGTTCAGAACCAGCCGCCTTAGCCTTGTCGATCGCGGCTTCATCTATGCCATTGCCCATATCCGCGGCTCTCAGGCCAAAGGCTATCAATGGTATCTCGATGGCAAGCTGGAAAAGAAGGACAACACCTTCAAGGATTATATCTCCTCTGGGCGCTATCTGGTCGACAATGGCTATGGCGCGCCAGGCCGTGTCGTCGGCCATGGCGGATCGGCGGGCGGGCTTCTTATGGGGGCCGCGGCCAATCTGGACCCGGATCTTTTCGGCGGGATCATTGCCGCTGTGCCCTTCGTCGATGTGATCAACACCATGTCGGATGAGAGCCTGCCGCTCACCCCGCCGGAATGGCCCGAATGGGGTAATCCGATCACGGACGCAGAGGCCTATGACACCATCCTCGCCTACAGCCCGTATGATCAGGTCTCCGATCAGGATTATCCTGCCATGTTGATCACGGGCGGGCTGTCTGATCCGCGCGTCACCTATTGGGAACCGTCGAAATGGGCGGCCAAACTGCGCCATGAAGCGCCCGAGGCCGGACCCTATTTCCTGCGCATCAATATGGATGCCGGCCATGGCGGCTCGACGGGGCGCTTTGAAGGCCTGAAGGAAACGGCCGTCGAATACGCTTTCGCCCTCGCCGCAGTCGGGAAGGCCGAAAGCCTTGACCTGTCGGACACTGCCGGCAGCGAATAATACCAGCCGACACGGCGGCTTCCGCCGCTTAGAACAAAGCCCGCCTCGCCTTTTGTGATGCGGGCTTTTTCATGCCTGCCCGTCCAGGTCGCGGACAAAGAAAAGGCCCGGCACAAGGGCCGGGCCTGATCACTTATTGAAGCTTACTGGAAGCCTAGGTGTTTGGACCACCGCTAACGATGATCGTAACTTCCGAACGGCGGTTCAGCGGCTCGCGAACACCATCACGGGTTGCTTTGGCAAGATCGTTCTCACCGCGGCCTTCCGTCGAGATCATGTCAGAACCGATACCGCGTGTCGTCAGAGCGTTGCCAACCGAAGCTGCACGACGTGCTGACAGACGCTGGTTGTAGGCGTTGCCACCCGAGGTGTCGGTGTGACCAACAATGGTCACAGAATTCGCTGCACAGTCTTCACG
>NZ_JBARZC010000225.1:0-4786 GCF_049649345.1 Henriciella sp.
CGCTGGAACTGCTTTCGTCGACAGCGTGGCAAGATGGACGGGCGAACCATCCATCTCGCTTGTCACGCCAAGGCGGATCGTGTCGCAGTCATATTGCAAAGAGAACTCGTATTTTCCCGACACATCGAAGAAGGGTGAGACATGGAAGGCCTTGTCGGCGCTGTGGCGGCTCCAGGCTCCATCAAGCGCGGCGACATAATTATGCTTTTCACCAAATGTGTTGCGGACTTCATAGACAATCGCGACGGGCACCCCGTCATCAAGCGCGATCCACAGGGAGATCGGCGCAAACTTGTAGAACAAATGCCTCGGAAAGCTGATGAGACGTATCTCGAGCTCACTCGCATCGACGCCCGCTTTGCTAAACTGGCCTTCCGCCCAGTCTCTCAGTCCGTCACTGGTCTCGTCGCCATGATCGCCCTGACGAAACGAGAACAGGGATGGACCGTCGGCATTGAACATACGCAGTGACTTTCCAGCCTCTTCAAGACGGTCAATGTCGATATCGATCATGAAGAGCTTGTAGGAAAATTCCGATACAAATGGCCGGAAACGCCTGTGCAGCGTTCGCCCTTTCTGGATTCTGAGAGCAGGCGATGCGGTCAAATCTTGGCTCCGGCGACCGTGGTCACGTGTGTATCCGGGCGTCTGACGCGGTCGACAATGTCCACGCCCTCAGCCGCCCATTCTACCTCACCGCCGAGCGAAAGGGCAGGTCTGAGACCACTTTTGAGCCCGTCCTCATGGAAACCAGAGCCGAGCCAGGCCCCAGCGAACCAGACACCATCCATACCTTGGCGGCGTTCAAGAGACCGCTTGGCGGCGTCTGATGCGGCATCGAACTGCGGGTGATCGAACTCTACTGTCTTAAACACAGAGCCTGCTGACGGGGCTCGTTCGGGATTCAGCGTCACGAATAGAGGCTTATCCTCTGGCAGGTTCTGGAGCCGGTTCATCCAGTAAGTCAGGCAGATTGAACCTGCACCAGATTGTTCTCCAAGAACATTCCAGCTCGCCCAGGCGGCGCGCCGTTTCGGCATGAAGGACGCATCATTGTGCAGATAGATCTTGTTCGGCCGGTAGCGGATCGACTTGAGCAGAAACCGCTCTTTTGCAAACTCGGGGCCGAGCATCGCAAGCGCCTGATCGGAATGGACCGCAAGGATGACATCGTCGAACAATTGCTGGCCGGCACCTTCGACATCAAGTCTGATCTTGTCGCCGAACCTGGAGATATGTTTCACCGGTGAGCTCAGTTTCAAACGGGATCCTAGCAGGTCTGCCGCCTTGTCCACATACGTCCTGGAGCCGCCTGTCACAGTTCTCCATTTAGGACGTTCACTGTGCATCAGCCGGTGATTTTCGAAAAAGCGAAAGAAGCTTTCAGCCGGATAATCAAGGATTTCGCCCGGCGGGGTCGACCAGATGGCCCCGCCCATAGGCAGAATGTAATTGCGCTGGAAGTCTTCGGAAAATCCGTGGCGATCCAGCCAGATGCCGAGCCGTTCCTGTCCTATTCGGCCAGCACTCAATTCGGCCCGCGCCACGTCGTTGAATTTGAGGATTGTGCGCCAGAACCTGTGGAAACGCGGCCTGAAAAAATTCTGCCGCCGCGCAAACATGCCCTTGAGGGTCGACGCCCATTCAAATCCGTCCGGATTCGACACGGCAAAGCTCATATCGCTGGGCTCGGTTTGCACGCCGAGCTGGTCGAAAAAACCCGTCAGATTCGGATAGTTGAGGCCATTATAGACGATGAAGCCCATATCAACCGAGACGGGCGTGCCGTCATAGTCGACATCGACGGTGTAAGCGTGGCCGCCCGGCCGGTCCCGCGCTTCGAAGAGCGTTACGTCTGCCTTCGAGCGCAGCGCATAGGCAGCGCCAAGACCGCTGATGCCACTTCCGATAATTGCGATACGTGTCATTCTCAGTCCTGTTTTTCCTTCAGCTGCTCCCACGCATCCAGGGCGCGCTCGCGGCCTTTCGAATGTTCAATGATAGCATCGGGATAAGTCTCGCCCAGTTTCACACCTGCCTTTTTCAGTATGTCTGCCGGAGCGGCCCAGGGTTCATGCAGGTATTTGTCCGGCAATCCTTTCAATTCGGGGCACCATTTGCGGACGTATCCGCCGGTCTGGTCAAATTTCTGCCCCTGAGTGATCGGATTGAAGACACGGAAATAGGGCGAGGCGTCCGCCCCTGAGCCGGCCGTCCACTGCCAGCCGGCCGCATTGGAGGCCGGATCAGCGTCAACAAGCGTGTCCCAGAACCAGTCCTCACCGTCCTGCCATGGAATGAGCAGATGCTTGGTCAGCAGGGACGCCACGATCATGCGCACGCGGTTGTGCATCCACCCCACATGCCAGAGCTGGCGCATGCCTGCGTCGACAATCGGGTACCCGGTCTTACCGGACTGCCAGAGTTCGAGCCTGCTCGCATTCGAGCGCCACGGCATCTTGTCGAATTTTGTGTTGTAATTCTTCCAGCCCATCTCGGGATTGTAGTAGAGCAGGACATAGGAGAATTCCCGCCAGACAACTTCAGAGAGGAAGGTCCAGGCGCTGTCTTCCTGCTTGAAGCCGTGCGAAATCTTGGACCTCACCGAGCGCCAGATCTGGGCAGGGCTGATTTCCCCAAAGCTCAGATGCGGCGACAGGCGGGACGTGCCGTTTTCCAGATCCGGTCTGTTGCGGCTGTCCTTGTAGGTTCGCAATCCGTCTTCGAGAAATGCATCAAGCGCCCGCTTCGCGCCGGTTTCTCCTGGCTCCCAAAGCTCCTCAAAGCCCGTCGACCAGTCGGGATTTTCTGGATGCAGCCCCCAATCTTCAATCCTGTCCCCATCGATCCCCTGGCCATGCAGTCTTTTCGGCGCTTTATGGGCGTCTGGCGCGTCGTAGCTGGCCTTGACCGCCTTCCAATAAGGGGTGAACACCTTGTAGTAACCGCCCGATGTGGTCTCGTAAGACCAGGGCTCTGTCAAAAGCGTTGTATTGAAGCTCTCTGCCTCTATTCCCTCATCCTTGAACCTCGATTTCAGCCCAGCATCGATGTCACGCTCGCCTTGGCCATATCTGCGGCCCCAGAAAATCGCCGTGGCGCCGCTATCCTTGACAAGCGCCGGAATAACCGTTTCGGGATTGCCCCGCCTGCAGACAAGTTTTCCGCCGAGATCGGAAATGTCGGCGCGCAGCGACTTGAGCGACTTGTCCAGCCACCATCTCGACGCGCCGCCTAGAGGCCTCAGCGCATCATGCTCCTCGAGCACATAGGCGCAGACGACCTTTGCGCCACGGCTGGCTGCCGCCGCAATCGCGGCCTGATCGACCAGACGAAGGTCGCGGCGTAACCAGACGAGGACAGTTTCGTGTTCAGTGTCGGCCAGAACGGCCTCCTTAGTCGGCATCATTATACATACGTCCGCCTTCCTCTAGCGGATTAGATTCAAAGCATTTCTGCTTCTCACTGGCCGCTTCATCATTTATTCGGTAAGGGGTTCCACCTCACCCAATACCCCGGCTCGGGCCGACAGGACAGCGCTGATGAAAGACGCATTACTGGACCTCCTCAGCAAGGCAGAAGACCTGACGATACTTGTCGTGGGCGACGTCATGCTGGACCGGTTCGTCTACGGCTCTGTCGACCGCATTTCGCCTGAATCTCCCGTTCCGGTTCTCAAAAAGACAAGAACGGCCGAAATGCCGGGCGGCGCTGGAAATGTTGCAAAAAATCTCGCCACTATGGGCCTGAATGTCACGCTCGTCGGACAGGTTGGGGAGGACCCCGACGGCGACATTCTGAGGAAGTGCCTGGAGGAGGATCCGCGGATCAACCCGAAACTCGCGCAAAGGCCTGGCACCTCGACCATCGTGAAGACCCGTTATGTCGCTAACAATCAGCAGCTCCTGCGCGTCGATGTGGAAGAGGCCGGTGAAAAGCCCGCAATGCAGCAGGGGAGCTTCGTTGAGCTGATCGCCAATGCGCTCGCCAGCTCAGAATTCAGCGCGATTGTCGTTTCAGATTATGCGAAGGGCGCCATTTCCGCCGACATTATCAAGACCTGCCTGGACGCCGCCGAGACAACAGGAACGCCGATACTGGTGGACCCGAAGTCGAAGGATCTTTCGATCTACAAGGGAGCGAGCCTCATCAAGCCGAATGCCGGTGAGCTGGCGCTCGCTTCCGCGCAGGCCTGCGACACGGATGCCGATGTTGAGTCGGCCCTGAGCAAGGTCCAGGGCCAGTTGCCCGGCACCGATATCGTTGTCACGCGCGCCGCCAAAGGAATGTCCTGGACCAGGGCTGGCGACGTCCAGCACCGCCATGGAAACGCGCGCGAAGTCTATGATGTGTCAGGCGCAGGCGATACGAGCATGGCGGCCATCGCGGCAGGTCTTGCAGCCGGCGGCACACTGGAGCAAGCGGTCGATCTGGCGCTCGCAGCGTCCGGAATTGTCGTCGGCAAACAGGGCACCGCCACTGTCAGCGCTGATGAGATCAGGCTCGCGCTCGACCCGCATTACCATCCTCTCCGCTCCCCGATACTCGACAGGAAGATGTGCGCTGCCCAGGTTGCGCGCTGGAAGAGTGATGGCCTGAACGTCGGCTTTACCAATGGCTGTTTCGATATCCTGCATCCAGGCCATCTGAAGCTGCTGGAAGAGGCACGCGAGAATTGCGACCGACTGGTTGTCGCCATCAATACAGATGCGTCGGTAAGACGGCTGAAAGGCGAGAACAGACCGGTCAACTCGGAAACGGACCGGGCCCTGATGCTATATGGCAT
>NZ_JBARZC010000226.1:0-7360 GCF_049649345.1 Henriciella sp.
GATCCGCGGCGTTCGACAATATGGCGCGGGCCCGCTCGACAGTGGCTTCGCCGGCCCGGGTCATTGAGGCGCCACGCGCTTCGCGCTCGACCAGCTGGACCCCCAGGATGGCTTCGATTTCCTTGATCGCAGACGACAGGGTCGGCTGCGTCACATTGCAGACCTCGGCGGCGCGGGAAAAGGATTTCTCCTCGGCCAGCGCGCACAGAAATTGAAGCTGTCTCAGGGTCGGGAGGTGCATCGAACCAATTTATTGTATTATCTATTGTTATAAAGCTGATTGATCGAGGGGTGATTTCAAGCGCTTTGCCGAAATCAATGCGAAAATAATATCCCGCCACGGATCTGTCAGGCGGAGAACGGCCCGCTGATGACGGTGCTCCGGTTTGCGAGTTTGGCCTCAAAAAAAGAAGTGATGACGCCTGATCTTTTTTTCCGCGCAAGCCTGCAGCGGGGATTGATCCGCACACCCGCCGTCACACATTTAGCGGATGGAACTCGGCGCCCCTGGTTTGGAGACATCGCGCATCCGGCTTGAGCCGCTGGGTGAGGGGCATCGCGAGCCGCTGAAGAAGAGCGCCGCGATCGACTTTATGTGGACCTCGATGCCGCTGATCGCGTCGGGGACGAGTTTCGAAGCCTATTTCGACCACACGCTGCGCATGGCCCAGCTCGGGACCGGACAGGGCATGGCAGCGGTTGAGAAGTCCAGCGGCAATCTGATCGGCCTCGCTGCCTTTCTCGTGCCCAACCGCCTGCACCGGCGCACCCGGATCGGCTATACCTGGATTGACCAGCCCTATCGCGGCACGGGCATGATAGACCATATCCAGCTGCTCATGTTGCGCCGCTCTCTCGGCTGGCGGGCAAGGCGGGTCGAGTGGCTCCTCTCGACGCGCAATGAACGCGCCATCGCCAGTGTCGAAAAGCTGGGCGCGACCCGTGAGGGCCTGCTGCGCCAGCATTCCCGGTTTGCTGATGGCAGCTGGGCCGACCTCGTCATCCTGTCGCTGATCGGCGAAGAGATTGTCGCTGCCGTCAGCGTGTTGTCGGCGCGTATCGATGAGCTTGTACCGGTGCCCGGCGCTTGATTTTGCCCGCAGGGCGTGCTTTAGGCGGCTCAAATTCCGCGCAAAACATGAAGCGCGCTTTTCCGGGACAGCAGCCTTGAGCCCGTTCCATCGCGATCCGAAGGAGAGCGGGGAACCTCAACGGACAGGAGCCCGGCGAAGCCCCCGCCCGGCGAAGTTTCGCTCAGCGGGGCTCTCATGCTTTGCGCGAAAGCCATGGAGCGCTTACCTGTCACCTATTGGCAGATGAGCAAGGAGTATCGCGATGTTTGACGCGCTGACAGATCGCCTCGGCGGCATATTTGACGGACTGACCGGGCGCGGCGCCCTGTCGGAGAAAGACGTCACGTCTGCGCTTCGCGAGATCCGCGTGGCGCTTCTGGAAGCCGACGTCGCGCTTCCCGTCGTCAAGGAGTTTATCGGCAAGATCAAGGAACGCGCGGTCGGCGAAGAGGTCATCCGCTCGGTGAAGCCCGGCCAGCAGGTCGTGAAGATCGTCCATGATGGCCTGGTCGACATGCTCGGCGGCGAGAACGCAGACACCGGCCTTCGCGTCGACAACCCGCCATCGGTCATCATGATGGCCGGCCTCCAGGGCTCTGGTAAGACGACGACGACGGCGAAGATCGCCAAGCGCCTCTCCGAACGCGACAAAAAGAAAGTCCTCCTCGCCTCGCTGGACGTGCGCCGCCCGGCCGCGATGGAACAGCTCGCCATTCTCGCCAAACAGGTCGGCGGCAGCGTCACCTCGCTCCCGATCGTTGAAGGCCAGATGCCGGCGGAGATTGCGCGCCGTGCGCTGCAGGCGGCCAAGCTTGGCGGTCATGATGTGGTCTTCCTCGATACCGCTGGCCGGACCTCCATCGACGAACAGATGATGGCCGAAGCGGCCGAGATCGCGAAGATCGCCCAGCCGAAAGAGACGCTTCTCGTCGCTGACGCGCTCACCGGTCAGGACGCGGTTGAGACGGCCCGCCGCTTCCATGAGCGCCTGCCGCTGACGGGCCTCGTCCTCACGCGTATGGACGGCGATGGCCGCGGCGGCGCAGCGCTGTCTATGCGCGCCGTCACCGGACTGCCAATCAAATTCCTCGGCACGGGCGAAAAGCTCGACGGCCTCGACGCGTTTGAGGCCAAGCGCGTGGCCGGACGCATCCTCGGACAGGGCGACATCGTCTCTCTCGTCGAGAAGGCCGGCGACCAGCTCGACGTCGAAAAAGCCGAGCGCATGGCCAAGAAGATGCGCAAGGGCGAGTTCGACCTGAATGATCTCGCCGATCAGCTCAAGCAGATGCAGAAAATGGGCGGCCTCGGCGGCATCATGGGCATGCTGCCCGGCGCGAAGAAAGCCAAGCAGGCCATGGAAGCGGCCAATATGGATGACAGCGTGCTGAAGCGTCAGGAAGCGATCATCTCTTCCATGACCAAGAAGGAACGCGCCAAGCCGGCCCTGCTCAATGCCTCGCGCCGCAAGCGCGTTGCCGCTGGCGCCGGTGTCTCCGTTCAGGACGTCAACAAGGTGCTGAAGATGCACCGCCAGATGGCCGACATGATGAAGAAGCTCGGCAAGGGCGGCATGAAAGGCATGATGAATGCGCTCGGCGGCGCGGGTGTTTCCCCAAGCGACATCGCCAAGATGGGCAAGGGCGGCATGCCCGGTATGGGCGGCGGCATGCCTCCGGGCGGCCTTCCCGGCCTTGGCGGGGGGAATAAGAAGTGAGTATTGCTCTCCGCTCTGCTGTAGGGGTTCTCCTCCTCGCGATTTGGCAGACGCCTTTTGTGGCGGCTGCGCAAACAAACGAACTCACGTCGACCGATGCCGGCCCTTTTGAACTGCCGCCAACCGCAGAAGGCATCACGTGCCGCGATATAGAGTTCTTACTGGAGCCAGACGTCACATTGGTCAGACAGTGCGGCATCGCCTACTCGCCCATGCTGCTGACAGTGGCTATCGAAGCTAAGTGTGTGGTGCGGGGTGATATCCCGCCAAACGGGATACCAGTTCCGCAAGCGTCAGCCTGCAATATTGCCTTCGATGATGATCCTGAACTTGAAGGTCTATTGCTGCCGGAAGAGGGCAAAGAGAATATCACGCGATGGTTTCGCAGTGCTGCGGAACTCTCCTTTGCCGGACATCGCTTCCACTTCACAGGGACACGTGCAGAAATTGGTCGGGCCAACACTCTGCTTCCCATCGAATTTCGAATTGGTGACGATGCTTCACAGATCGAGGAACCAGAGCTTGAATACACAAGAGACCTGGTTGGAGATCATTTCCAATGACGTCCGCCCTGCCCGAACTCGAACGTCTTCGCTCCAGCATAGACAATATGGATGCGATCCTGCTGCACACGCTGGCCGAACGCTTCAAGCTGACCCAGCAGGTCGGCGTGCTGAAGGCCAAGAATGACATGCCGCCAGCCGACAAGGCCCGCGAGGCGCGCCAGATCGAGCGGCTGCGCCAGCTGGCAGACGAGAGCGGCCTCGACCCGGCTTTCGCAGAGAAATTCCTCAATTTCATCGTGGCCGAAGTCATTCGCCACCACGAGAAAATCCGGGGGGACCAGTCATGATCCTCTCGACGTCCTTCACCGCTCATCCCGGCGAATGCCGGGACCTCGTGCCGCAAGCACGGGGATCGCTGGAAGAGATCCCGGCTTTCGCCGGGAAGAGCGGACTTCTGAACAAGACGCCATAAGACACTTAAGGAGATACACCATGGCCCTGAAAATCAGACTCGCCCGGGGCGGGTCCAAGAAACGTCCCTTCTACCGCGTTGTCGTTGCTGACAGCCGCGCCCCGCGCGACGGCCGTTACATCGAGAAGATCGGCACCTATGATCCGCGCCAGCCCAAGGACAGCGAAAACCGTGTCCAGATCGATGGCGAGAAAGCTGCCGACTGGGTCGCCAAAGGCGCTCAGCCGACCGAACGCGTCGCCCGCTTCCTGAGCCAGATCGAAGTGGACGGCAAACCGATCGTCACCTGGGAACATGGCAACAACCCGAACAAGGGCGAGCCAGGCACGAAGGCGAAAGAACGCATCGAGGAGAAGGCTGAAAAGGAAGCTGCCAAGAAGGAAGCTGAAGCCGAAGCCAAGAAGGCCGCCGAAGAAGCCAAGAACGCACCTGCTGAAGAAGAAGCGCCTGCCGAGGCTGAGGCCGAAGCCGAAGCTGAAGCACCGGCTGAAGACGCTCCCGCCGAAGAGGCAGCCGAGGAAGAGAAGACAAGCTAGTCTTTACTTGTCTGAGAAACGTAAAAGCCGGGCAGGAAACTGCCCGGCTCTTTTTTTATCCGCCCCTGACGGGATTAGAGTATTATTGCTCGTTCCGTCTGGACGCTTCATCCTTCGACAGGCTCAGGATGAGGAGGTGCGAGGAGAGTGCGGTGAGAGATTCAGGACCAGCAAGCTGGGTTTATATCGTCGAGTGCGCTGATCATTCCTATTACACAGGTAGTTATCGCGGGGCGGACATCGCCACCCGGATCGCCGAACACAACAGTAAAAAACATAAGAATGCCTACACCGCCAAGCGCCTGCCGGTCAGACTGGTCTTCGCCGCACCGTTTGAAATAATCGTTGAGGCTATCGCGTTCGAACGGCAGATCAAAGGCTGGTCACGCGCGAAGAAAGAAGCGCTGATCCGCGGCGATTATGATGCCTTGCCGGCGTTATCCCAATCGCGAACCCGGCCAAACCGGGCAACCTCATCCTGAGCCTGTCGAAGGATGAAGCCGCACGGTCCACCCTCTCGGCAGGCCCCAGCCTACATCTGCATCGTCCAGCCCTCGACGCCCATGGCGGCCTGGCGGACCGCTTCGGACATGGTCGGGTGGGCGTGGCAGGTGCGGGCGACATCTTCAGAAGCCGCCCCGAACTCCATGGCGACGCAGATCTCGTGGATCATTTCGCCAACGCCGACACCCATCATGTGGGCGCCGAGGATGCGGTCAGTCTTGGCGTCTGCGAGGACTTTCACAAAACCGGTCGTCTCATGATTGGTCCGCGCGCGGGAATTGGCCTGGAAGGGGAATTTGCCCTTCTTGTACTCGACGCCTTCTTCCTTGAGTTGCTCTTCGGTCTTGCCGACCCAGGCGATCTCGGGATTGGTGTAAACGACCGAGGGAACGAGATTATAGTCGACATGGCCGGCCTTGCCGGCGATCAGCTCGGCGACGGCTGCGCCATCATCCTCAGCCTGGTGGGCGAGCATCGGGCCGGGGATACAATCGCCAACCGCCCAGACGCCATCGGCCACCTTGAAGTGATCGGTGACCTCGATGACGCCGCGCTTGTCCGTCTTGCCGCCCACCTTCTCAAGGCCGAGACCTTCGGTGTAGGGGCGGCGCCCGACAGCAACGATCACGGCGTCGGCTTCGAGCACTTCCTCATCGCCGCCCTTGGCCGGCTCCATGAAGAGTTTGAGCTTTGTCTTCATCTTCTCGACGCCGGTCACTCTCATGCCGAGACGGAAGTCTAGACCCTGCTTCTTGAAGACCCGCTGGGCTTCCTTGGCGACCTCATTGTCCGCGCCCGGCATGATCCGGTCGAGATATTCGACAACTGTTACTTCAGATCCGAGCCGCGACCAGACCGAGCCAAGCTCAAGCCCGATCACCCCTGCGCCGATCAGGATCAGCTTCTTCGGCACCTCTTTCAGCGCGATCGCGCCGGTATTGGTGACGACGCGTTCCTCATCGATCTCGATGTTCGGCAGGGTGGATGGCTCGGAGCCGGTTGCGATGACGATATTCTTCGTATTGAGCGTCTTGCCGTCGACATCGACCTTGCCCGGGCCGGTGATCTTTCCAAAGCCCTTGATGTAGTCGACCTTGTTCTTCTTCATCAGGAATTCGACGCCCTGGGTCAGGCCGTCGACGGCCTCATTCTTCTGGCCCATCATGGCTTTGAGATCGAGCTCGACCTTGCCGGTCTTGATGCCCAAACCCGCAAAATCATTCTTGGCCGCGGCGAACAGTTCAGACGCATGCAGCAGCGCCTTGGACGGAATGCAGCCAACATTCAGGCAGGTACCGCCAAGCTTGCCGCGCTTCTCGATGATTGCGGTCTTGAGGCCGAGCTGGCCAGCGCGGATCGCGCAATTATAGCCGCCGGGGCCGCCCCCGATAATGACGACGTCATAGGTGTCTGCCATGGAATTTCCGCCTCAAACGGTTTGAGTGATAAAGTCGCCGCGAACCTAAGCACTGACGCAGCGAAATCAATGCAGCTTCGGCCTCATTTCCTGTGACAGAATATCAGGACGCCGGAGATCACCAGAAGGAAGGGGGCAAGCACGGCTTCATCGCGCCAAAGCGTGTAATCTGCCGACACCGCCATCAGACCTGTCATCGCCGCAAACAACAGCGCTCCAATCGAGAAAGCCCACGCCCCGCCGCGCACGGCCAGCACAGCCAGAAGGCCGCCGACAATCATCAGCGGGGTCGCGATGAAGCGCATCAGCGTGGTCGGGGGACTGAGCAGTTCGGTGGCAAGGTCAGAGCCAAAGGAGATCTGGCGCATTACGGGGTTGATCGTCTCCCACAGCATCCAGGCTGCGACGACGATGCCAACCAGTCCGGCCAGACGCCTGATCCACATGACAAATCCTCCCGCTCAGTCGAGCGTGCGCATCCTTTTCGGAATTGGCCGTTAAGGCAAGGCGTCGAAGTGTCAGAGCGGCGCGTAACCCTCAGGAAAACTCAGCCGTATCATATTCCGGGGCCTCGTCCTCGACCGTCTCGCGGCGCAGAACCATAAGGGCGAGGAAGAGAATGGTGAGTATGGAAAGATAGATATAGTCGTCCCGCCAGACGGAAATATCGTGGCGCCCCTGGATCAGACCGAAGGCGACGCAGGCGAACATGAAGGTCGAAATGCCTGCGAGCCAGGCCCCGCCGCGGCGCTCGGTCAGCGCGGCCAGTCCGGCAAGGAACGCGGCCATTGCGGACGTGATGCGGAGCATGACATCCGGCTCCATAATGGCTCCGGAAATGGTGAGATGAACCGTCGAATGGATGAAATAGGCAAGCCCGACGCCGACCTGCCACATGAACCAGGTCCCGAGAAGTCCAAGGCAAAATCCGCAGAATTGACGGAATCGCATTGCCGTATCTCCAATCGCCGAAACAGATTTGACGCTACTGATCGCGGGTCAACACTTAGTGAACCAGACCCGAAAGATTGACGGTTTTTCTATTTTGACGTCTAGAGTCCGCGCTTGGCCCGCATGCGCCGGCCCTCTGCGGCAAAATGGGCTCTCTGGCGGGCGATCGCGGCCGGGACAGGAC
>NZ_JBARZC010000227.1:0-27702 GCF_049649345.1 Henriciella sp.
ACCGACTACATCGCCGCTTCTGTGGTGGTCTCGGGCGCGTCGCATCCTTTTTCAGAATAGATCTCCATCAGATGCGAACGACGTTTTTCGACGAGTTCTTCAGCCTGGTCGGCGTTTAGATAGTTTCCGACAGCCGCTGGCCAGAAGAACACGACGGCTGCGACGTTGGCGGTGTTCACACCCTTATCGCCTTGCGCGTCGTCCATGACCTGATCGAGCTTCGCAAATTCGCCCTCGAGTTCTGTGCAGCTCATCTTGCGGTCGGTGGGCTGCTGAACAGCGACTTTTTCAGTCGTTGTGCAAGCAGTCGCTATCGCCGCCGCGAGTGCGGCGATCAGAACAGTCTTTTTCATATTTCCCTCTTTGTATTACCCAGGCCCCTTTCAACCTGTGGGGGCACCCTTGCCCAAGCGCAGATCATGAACAACTGGACACCCGTCACTTATCCACAACAAAAAAGCCGGGGCTCTGGGCCCCGGCTTCCTGTTGATATTGTTGCAGAACCTAGGCTGCGACTTTGGCTTTCACGCCGCCGGGAGGGAAGCGGTCATAGAAGCCTTCGCCCTTGGCCGCCATGTCCTTGAGAAGCTCCGGCACCTTGAAGCGCTCGCCATACTTCTCTTCCATTTTTGTCGCTTCCTCGACGAAGGGTTTGACGCCCCAGATCAGGTCGACATAGGAGCAGCAGCCGCCCGTATAAGGCGCAAAGCCCCAGGCGAGGATGGAGCCGATATCGGCATCGCGCGCGTCGGTGATGACGCCTTCCTCAAAGCAGCGGGCGACCTCAATCGCCTGGCGAACCAGGAACCGGTTGGTCAGGTGCTGCTTCAGCTCCGGTGGGCACTCGTCCACTTTCACATCCAGCTGCTTGTTGAGATCTGGCCAGAGCCGCTCAGGCTTGCCTTTCTCATTATAGTCGTAAAAGCCCTTGCCCGCCTTGCGGCCAACCCGGCCCTGGTCCTCGACCAGCCAGGCCAGGAACTGGGTGCGGTCATCGCTCTGGATGTCGGCGCCCATGGCTTCTGCGGTCGCCCGGGTCACTTTCAGCGCAGTGTCGAGACCAACCGAGTCCGAGACTTCCAGTGGGCCCATCGGCATGCCGGACTGGCGTCCCACATTCTCGATGATCGCTGGCTTGATGCCTTCAGAGAGCATCTCCATGCCTTCGCGCGTATAGGTGCCAAAACAGCGCGAGGTGTAGAAGCCGCGGCTGTCATTGACGGCGATCGGCGTCTTCCGGATGGCAAGGACGTAATCGATGGCCTTGGCAAGTGTCGCTTCGGACGTCTTCTCGCCTGAGATCAGCTCGACCAGCCCCATCCGCTCCACAGGGGAGAAGAGGTGGATGCCGATAAAGTTTTCCGGACGCTTCGAGGCCTTGGCGAGACCGGTGATCGGGAGGGTCGAGGTGTTCGAGCCGAACACAGCGTCCTCTCCCAGCATGGCTTCGGCCTGCTCGGTGATCTTGGCTTTCAGCTCTTCATTCTCGAACACTGCCTCGATGACGAGGTCTGCGCCCTTGAAGTCCTCGTAATTGTCGGTCGTGGTGATCAGGTCGAGCAGCTTGTCGCCCTTTTCCTTGGACGACTTGCCGCGTGAAATGTCCTTCTCGACAAGACGGCGGGAATAATCCTTGCCCTTCTCGGCATTCTCCTTGGACACATCGACAAGCACCGTCGGAATGCCCGCCTTGGCCTGAACATAGGCGATGCCTGCGCCCATCAGGCCGGCGCCGATCACAGCGATCTTGTTGAACTCTGTCTTCGGATAGCCGTCCGGCCGGTTGCCGCCCTTGGAGAGGGCCTGCGTCGACAGGAAGAGCGAGCGGATCATCGCTTTGGCTTCCGGGCGCGACTGGGTGTTGATGAAGTACCGCGTCTCGATCCGGAGGCCCGCATCGATCGGCACCTGAATGCCTTCATAGACGCAGGAGAGGATGTTCTTCTGGGCCGGATAATTGCCATAGGTCTTGGCCGCCAGCATCATGTTGGACATGGTCGCGACCTGGCCGGCGCCCGGGCTCTTGTGGACGACACCGCCTGGAACCTTGAAGCCTTTTTCGTCCCAAGGGGCTTTCGCCGTCGGATTGGCTTTCACCCATGCCTTGGCTTTCTCGACGACCTCTGCGCCGGGCGCGAGTTCATTGATGACGCCCATGCCGTGGCCTTCTTCGGCAGAGAAGCTCTTGCCCTGAAGGATCAGCGGCAGGGCGGCCTGAACGCCGACGAGGCGCGGCAGGCGTTGCGTCCCGCCAGCGCCGGGGAGAAGCCCGATCTTGGCTTCTGGCAGGCCGAATTGCTGTTTGGGATTGTCATTGGCTGCGACGCGGTAGTGGCAGGCAAGCGCCACTTCGAGGCCGCCGCCAAGCGCGAGGCCATTGAGCGCGCAGGCGACCGGCTTGCCGCAGGTCTCAAGTTCGCGGAGCGTCTTGTTGAGGGCAAAGCCCTGGTTGAAGCGCGCCTTCAGCTTCTCATCTTCGCTGAGATCGCTGGTATCGGCAGAGCCGGCCCGGTCGCCCATTTCGCCGAGGTCTGCGCCTGCGCAAAAGCCGGTTGGCTTGCCGGATGAGATGACCAGACCCTTGATCTTGTCATTCTCGGCGACCTCCTTGGAGATCGCGATAATGTCGGCGACGGCCTTTGCGGTCAGCGTATTCATGCTGCGGCCCGGCACGTCGAAAACGGCGTGGGCAATGCCATCGCCATCGATGTCGAATTTGAATGTTTCGAGTTCCATCTTTTCTTCCTCTGGAAAACTAGCTCTCAGAAGAGCTGTTCTCGTCTTTCCTGTCCTGATTGGTGTTCTGCTTGAGCATGGTCTTGCCAAAGGCGGGCGCGAGCCCGATGCCAATGGCGAGACCGGCGCCGAGAAAAGCCATGTTGCCGAGCGCTACGCCGAGGGCTGTGCCTATCGCAACGCCTACGCCGATGCCGGCGGGAAGGCCTTTTTCGAACGCCTCATTGCTCATCTAGACACGCTCGATGATCGTGGCTGTGCCCATGCCGGCACCGACACAGAGCGTGATCAGCGCAGTTTCCTTGTCGGAGCGCTCCAGCTCATCGACCATGGTGCCGAGCAGCATGCCGCCCGTGGCCCCCAGAGGGTGGCCGAAGGCAATGGCGCCGCCATTCACGTTCATCTTCTCGTGCGGAATGCCGAGAAGCTGCATCATCAGCATCGGCACAGCGGCGAACGCTTCGTTCAGCTCGTAAATGTCGATGTCGTCGACTTCCATGCCGGCTTTCATCAGCGCCTTGCGCGAGACGGCCGTCGGGCCGGTCAGCATGATGCCCGGCTCTGAGCCAATGGACGCCATGGACTTGATCCGGGCGCGTGGCTTCAGGCCGAATTTCTCGCCCATTTCCTTGGAGCCGAAGAGGACCGCCGATGCGCCGTCCACGATACCGGACGAATTGCCCGCATGGTGGACGTGATCGATGCTTTCCAGTTCCGGATAGCGCTGCTTGATGACCTCATCAAAGCCCATGCTACCCATGCCCGCGAAAGACGGGTTGAGCGAGGCGAGTGACTGCATCGAGGCATCGGGGCGCATATGCTCGTCATGGTCGAGGATGATCGCGCCCATCTGATCTTTCACCGGAACGATCGATTTCTTGAACCGGCCTTCTTCCCAGGCCTTGGCGGCGCGCTGTTGGCTCTCGACGGCATAAGCATCGACATCATCGCGCGAGAAGCCCCATTTGGTGGCGATCGTGTCAGCGCCGATGCCTTGGGGGGCGAAGTAGGTCTTGAGGGCGACTTGCGGGTCGGCGGACCAAGCGCCGCCTGCTGCGCCCATCGGGACACGCGACATGCTCTCGACACCGCCGCCGATGGCCATGTCTGCTTCGCCGGTCATCACTTTGGAGGCCGCCATGTTACAGGCTTCCAGGCCCGAGGCGCAGAAACGGTCCACTTGCACACCGGCTGTTGTCTCAGCGTAGTCTGCATTCAGGACGGCGATACGGGCAATGTCCGCACCCTGCTCGCCGACTGGCGATACACAGCCGAGCACGACATCGTCGACATTGCTTGTGTCCAGCTCATTGCGATCACGCACGGCCTGCAAGGCCTGGGTCGCGAGCGACAGGGCGGTGATTTCGTGCAGAGAGCCTGAGCTCTTGCCTTTGCCGCGCGGGGTGCGCACGGCGTCGTAAATATAAGCTTCAGTCATTTCAGGGGCTCCTTTCGGGGGGAATTCATAAATCGTTGTGTTTCAATTGGCGCAGGACAATGGCGCCGATAACAATTGAGGCGAGGCCGAGAAGGGCAGGGACATAGCCGTCTGCGCCTGCGGTCTCTGGCAGGCCAAACTCGACATAGGCGCCCAGGGCCATCGAAATGACGCCAAGAACAATGGACGCATAGCCGAGCCATTTCTGCATCCCTACATCGTCCTCGCGATCAGCATTTTCATCACTTCATTCGCGCCGCCATAGATGCGCTGGACGCGGGCGTCGGCATACATCTGGCCGATCGGATATTCGTCCATATAGCCATAGCCGCCATGCAGCTGCAGGCACTCGTCGATGATCTTGCACTGCAGATCGCTAATCCAGTATTTCGACATGGACGCGGTGGCCGCATCGAGTTTGCCTTCAAGCAGGAGCTCTGTGCAATGGTCGGCGAAGACCTTGGCGACCGTCGCTTCAGTCTTGCATTCAGCGAGCTTGAATTGCGTGTTCTGGAAGTCCCAGATCGAGCCGCCAAAGGCTTTGCGTTGCTTGACGTACTCGACTGTCTCGGCAATCGCACGCTCGATCATGCCGACGCCCTGCAGGCCAATGACATGGCGCTCCTGCGGCAGTTTCTGCATCAGCTGGACAAAGCCCTGACCTTCCTCGACGCCTAGCAGGTTCGATGTTGGCACGCGCACATCATTGAAGAACAGCTCTGAGGTATCGGCGGCCTTCTGGCCGATCTTCTCAAGATTGCGGCCGCGCTCGAAGCCTTCGACCTCATCGGTCTCGACCACGATCAGCGAAATGCCTTTTGCGCCCTTGGTCGGGTCGGTTTTGGCGACCACGACAATCAGATTGGCGGTCTGGCCATTGGAAATGAAGGTCTTCTGGCCATTGATGACATAGTGATTGCCATCCTTCTTCGCGGTCGTCTTGACCGCCTGAAGGTCTGACCCGGTGCCGGGCTCAGTCATCGCAATGGCGGTCACGAGATCGCCGGACGCCATTTTCGGCAGCCACTTTTTCTTCTGCTCTTCAGAGCCGAAAGCCTCGATATAGGGTGCGATGATAGCGTTATGCAGCGTGACGCCGAAGCCGTCGATGCCCTTCCATTGCTGCTGTTCAATGATCACCGCCTCATGGCGGAAGTCACCGCCCGCGCCGCCATATTCGTCAGAGATAGAGGCACACAGAAGGCCCGCCTCGCCAGCTTTCTTCCAGGTCTCGCGCGGCACAAAGCCCTGCTTGCGCCACTCAGGCACATGCGGCTTGCACTCGCGTTCGAAGAACTGTCCGACGGCATCGGAAAAGATCGAGATTTCCTCATCCTGGCGCCAATTTGACGGGGCGACGTTGAGCACGTCCTGCATAGACCTTCTCCCAATTTGTCCGTGATCTGACGGCGATTGCCGTTTACGTTCACGTCAACATATAAAGCCCACGCTTCTGCGGCGCGAGTCCTCACGCAACGTCATGTTGCGGTGTTTGGGCCGTCCGAGATGTCGCACTCGGAACGGCCCTATTTCTGCTGCTCTAGAACCGCTCAGCCTCGAGCGCCATCAGCGGTTCTGCGCCGGTTTTCAGCTTGGCGAGATGTGCGCCCGTTTCCGGCAGGATACGGCTCATATAGTAGCGCGCCGTGACCAGCTTGTCGTCATAAAATGGGTCGGAGCCACGCTTCTCAAGTGACGTCTTCGCCATCTTTGCCCACATATAGCCGAGCGCCGTCAGGCCGAAGAGGTGGAGATAGTCGGTCGAGGCGGCGCCTGCATTGTTAAAGTCGCTCATCCCGTTCTGCATCAGCCAGGTCGTGCCTTCCTGAAGCTCTGCCTTGGCCGTCTTCAGCCCTTCGACGAACGGCGCCATGTCTTCATGGCCTTCATGCTCGCCGATGAAGTCATCCAGTTCGGCAAAGAAGGTGAAGATCGCACGCCCGCCCTTGGCCGCCAGTTTGCGGCCGACAAGGTCGAGCGCCTGGATGCCGTTCGTGCCTTCATAGATCAGCGTAATGCGGACATCGCGGACAAACTGCTCGACGCCCTGTTCGCGCGTGAACCCGGTGCCGCCATGCAGCTGAAGCGCGTCATTGCAGGCCTTGAGGCCGCGATCGGTCAGGAAGGCTTTCACCACCGGCGTCATCAGCGCCATATAGTCATCGGCTTTTTCGCGGACTTTCTCGTCCGGCGACTTGTGTAGAAGGTCGCCGTGCAGGGCCGTCCAGTAGGTGAACATGCGCCCGCCTTCAACGAAGGCTTTCGTGTCCATCAGCATGCGGCGGACATCCGGGTGCACGATGATTGGGTCGGCGGGCTTCTCTGGCGCTTTCGGGCCTGAGAGCGCGCGGCTCTGCAGGCGTTCGCGGGCAAAGTCGGCGGCGTTCTGATAAGCGACTTCGGCCTGGCTGAGGCCCTGAAGGCCAACGCCGAGCCGCGCTTCGTTCATCATCACGAACATGGTGCGCATGCCTTTGTGCTCTTCGCCGACGAGCCAGCCGGTCGCGCCGTCAAAATTCATCACGCAGGTCGCATTGCCGTGAATGCCCATCTTCTCTTCAAGCCCGCCGCAGCTGACCGGATTGCGCTCACCCGGCGTGCCATCTTCATTGACGATATGCTTGGGCACAACGAAGAGCGAGATCCCCTTGATGCCTTCCGGCGCGCCCTCGATGCGGGCAAGGACAAGGTGAATGATGTTTTCGGTCAGGTCCTGCTCGCCGCCCGAAATCCAGATCTTCTGGCCCGTCAGCTTGTAGCTGCCATCGTCTTGCGGGACGGCTTTGGTCTTGATCAGGCCGAGGTCGGTCCCGCATTGGGGCTCGGTGAGGTTCATCGTGCCGGCCCATTCGCCGGAGGCCATTTTCGGACCGTATTTGGCTTTCTGCTCGTCTGAGCCGCCGGCCATCAGAGCTTCATAAGCGCCTGAGGTCAGGCCCGGATACATGCCGAACGCCATATTGGCCGAGGAGACCATCTCGCTCAGCGAAATCGCCAGCAGGTGGGGCAGGCCCTGACCGCCATGATCGGCGCGCTTGGACAGAAGCGGCCAGCCATTCTCGACGAATTGCTTGTAGGCATCCGGAAAGCCGTCCGGCGTCTTCACCGACGCATCGTCGCTGCGCACGCAGCCCTGCTCATCGCCGATCTTGTTCAGCGGGAAGAGCACGTCTTTGGCGAACTTGCCGCCTTCCTGGAGGATCTGGTCGATAATGTCGGGCGTCGCATCGGCGAAGCCTTCGAGATTGGAATAATTCTGCAGGGCGAGCACATCGTGAAAGATGAACTGCATGTCGCGAACGGGGGCATCATAGCGCGCCATAGTCTTTGTCCTTTGAACCGGGAACGGCACCAGGCGGTGAGGCCCGGTGCACATTCAAATAATCAGTGAGAGCGTTGCCTGATCAGGCCTCGTCGAGCTGTTTCCTCGCCACCGCGTCATAGGCGGCGACACTGTCTGCATGATCATCCGGCGGGCCGATCTTGGCGAGATTGTCTTCCAGCCAGGCAATGCCCTTGTGAAGTTCGGTCAGGGCAACCTCGATGTCTTCGCGCTGGCTTTCCAGCTCTTTCACCTGGTTGCGGAACTTCTCGAGCGTCTTGCGCTTCTGGGCGCGTTCATTGTCGCCGAGGCCGTAGAGATCAAGGATTTCGCGGATATCGGCAAGCGGCAGGCCGAGGCGTTTCATGCGCACAATGATCGTGACGCGGGCACGATCGCGGTGCGAATAGACGCGGGTCATGCCATCCCGTGCAGGGTGCAGCATGTCCTTGTCTTCATAGAAACGGAGGGCGCGTGGCGTGATGCCGAATTCGCGGGCGAGTTCCGAGATCGTGTATGTGCGGCTCTCGGAAATGGAAATCGAAGAAGCTGTATCTGGCATGGCGCCTACTATGCTTCCGCTTTACGCGAACGTCAACGTCAATTAAGGGCTCGCGGCCCCAAGTCGCGGCCGGGCTGGCAGACACTGAATAAATTCACCGGCTTCGTTTACCTTTTTAACCGACAATTAATACGACGCGCCGCATTCCTTAACGGAGTCTATTGGCTGGGGGTGCGCCTTGCGCAACGGCCTGCAGGCAGATTGATGGAGTAGGCGTATGTCGAATTACGGCCCCTGGAGCGTTAAAGGGATAGATCAGCGCGCCCGCGAAGCAGCCCGTGAGGCCGCGCGCGAAGAAGGGCTGACGATTGGCGAATACATCAATCGCATGCTGCTGGAAGAGACCGCCGATGAGGCGCCGTCCGCGCGTGACTATCGCGAGCGACGCTATCCCCGCGCCGTCGAGCCCAATGAGCGTCCGCAAGGAGACTCATTCTCGGCCTCGGGCGGAACGTTCGATCGTCTGATCGCGCGCCTTGAGGCGGTTGAAGCCCGCTCGACCCTGGCGCTGACTGGCATCGACCAGTCGATTGTCGGCCTGGTTACGCGGCTGAACCGGATCGACACCAAGGCCGACACGGTCGCAGACAATGTCGAAACCACGCTCGAAGACCTGCGCGCGACGCACGATGCCTTGCAGCACAAGGTCAAGGCGATTGAGGAAGACGATAGCGGCGCACGCAATCTCGACACGCTGAAATCGCTCGAACAGGCGCTCGGCAAGCTCGCCTCTCATATCTATGACGAGAATTCCCGCCGCCAGGACGAGACTGACTCGGTTCGCGCCCGCGTCGAGACCGGTCTGGAGGACATGAATGACCGTGTGGCCGGCATGGAGCGCAAGGTCGAGACGACGCTGACAGACGCCGCACAGCGCGTCGAGAAGAAAGTCGAGCAGGCAGAACTGCGCGCCGAAGGCACAGCCAAACATCTCTCCGAACGGTTTTCAGAACTTGAGACCAATGTCTCCTCGCGTCTGGCCAAGATCGACAATTTTCAGGGCCGGGTCGGCGCTGTAGAAGGCGATGTCGCCGGTGCGCTGACCAGTATTGAATCGGTCATGACCCGTATGCAGGACCGCCTGCAGCGCGCCGAGACGATGACCAATTCGGCGATGACGACGCTGGAAAGCACATTCGAGAACCTGGACCAGCGTATCAATGCCATCGCCGAACAGGCCTCGCCTGAAAAGGCTGAAGAGCTTCGCAATCAGTTCGAGAGCCGGTTTGAGGGCCTTGCTGATGAGCTACGCTCGACGATTGAGGCGACGCGGACAGACCTGGCGCAGGAAATCGAGAAGGCGGCCGCGGCCGGTGCCTCGCCAGATGCGCTGAAGGATATCGAATCTTCCATCGGCTCGCTCGAACAGCGGGTGACGTCCGGCGAAGAGCGGTCCAACAGGGCGCTTGAGAACATGACCGAGCAGGTCGGCCGGATTTCCTCCGGGTTCGATACGCGTCTTCGCGAGGTTGAAGCGCGCGACCCGGCTGAGGCCGTCACTGAGGTTCGCCGCGACGTCGAGGCCCTGTCCTCCGAAGTTGCAGACCGGCTTGAAGCTTTCAGTACACAGAATGATGAGGTGATCGACAAGATCACCGGGCAGATGAAATCGCTGGCCGACGAATTTGACCGCCGCGTCGAGGACAGCGAACAGAGAAGTGCGTCTGCCATTGAGCAGGTCGGCGAACAGGTTGCCTCTGTCGCCCAGCGTCTGCAGGCCCGTCAGGACCGGTCGTTCGAGGATCTGCGCCAGAATCTGGAGGTTGCCCGCAAGAAGCAGGATGTCCGGCTTTCCGATGCGCTGAGCGGCGTCTCAGACCGTCTTGAGCGGATGCAGAACCAGCAGGTTTCCGCAATGTCGCCGGTCCAGAAGGCGATTGCCTCGCTTGCGACACGGCTCGAAGCGCTTGAAGACTTTACATCCCCGCCGCATGCCGAACTAGGGCAGGCAGAGGCCTATGCTTTCGAGACGCCGGAAGCGCCCGCTGCAGAGCCCGAAGACTGGGACATGTCAGACACGCCTGATCCTGCGGATGATGATCTGCATAAAGATGACCTTCAGCCTTCATCAGAGTACGGAGCTGATGCCGCAGACGACGCAGCGATCGGCGATGAGGATGAGGCCGACGATATGGAGTTCATGGCAGGCCTGCCTGAGCTTGAAGAAGTCGAGGCGCAGGACGACGAAGTTGATTTCGGCTTTGAGGATGAGATGTCCTTCGGGGAGGACAGCGCCGATTTTGCAGAGCCTGAAGAGGAAAATGACGAAAACGATCCACTGTCTGCCCTGGTCGAATGGGATGATGGGCGCGATGAGACGCGCGACAGCGACATTTTTGCAGACGAGGCCGAACCTTCTTTCTTCGAAGAAGAGTTCGCTGAAGAGGGCGCTGATGTCGAGCTTTCTGACGAGGCCGAGACCGGCGCTGACGAGGCTGAATTTGCCGTGCCGCTGGATGAGGATGAAGAGCCGGTCGACTATCTGACACGCGCGCGCCGCGCGGCCATGGCTGCCAATGATGGCAATGCCCGCAAAGCCACCACAAGGCATGTGCCGGGCGCCGAAACGCCGCGTAAGAAAAAGAGCAAGCTGCCGCTGGTCGCCGCCGTCTCCGTCGTCGCGCTGGCGACGGCAACCGCCGGGACACTGATCACGCTGCGCGGCCTCCAGGACGATCCGGGCAAGCCCGTTGTCATGTCGGGGCCTGAGACGTCTGCGGCATCTGGCGCCGAGGCAGAAGCGGCTGAGCCGGTGCTTAGCGAAGCTGACGAAGCGGCCATCGAAGACGAACTGTTCGAGGCTGACACGGTTGCAGAACCCGTCGGCATGACCGACCCGTCCGATCCGGTTGCCGAGATCGTTGAAGAGCCTGAAGCCACTACCGACCCCGCGCCGCCGGCCGACGCCGAAACAGCTGCCGCGCCCGCCGAGGCGCCTCAGCCGGTCGATTTCGCCGCCCTGCCCGAAATTCCGAACACGCCGACGCTCGAATCGTCCGCCTCAAATGGCGATGGCGCAGCCCAGCTCATGCTTGGCGAACAGCGCATTGATGCGGGCGATTATACCAGCGGTCCGACGCTGGTCCGCCGCGCTGCCGAAGCGGGCGAGCCTGCTGCACAATACCGCCTCGCCAAGCTGCATGAAAAAGGCCTCGGCGTGCCGCGCGATCTCGCCATGGCGCGTGAGTGGACCGAGCAGGCCGCCGAAGGCGGAAACGTCAAGGCGATGCACGATCTCGCCGTCTACTATGCTGAAGGCGATGGCGGCCCGCAAAGCTATGCTGCGGCGGCTGAATGGTTCCGCAAGGCCGCTGATTTCGGCCTGACAGACAGCCAGTACAATCTCGCCGTGCTTTATGAGGCCGGCCTTGGCATCTCGCCGAGCGCATCGGAAGCCCTTTACTGGTATGAAGTTGCCGCCCGGCAGGGCGATGAAGGCGCGCCTCAGAAAGTCGCAGAACTTCGCACCAGCCTCTCGCTTGAAATCGGCCAACAGGCCCAGCGCCGGGCTGCCGCCTGGTCACCGGCCCAGTCAGACGCCCGCGCCAATGGCCGCTTCGCCAGCCAGCCCTGGCAGACCAATCCGCGCGATCAGGTCCAGGCCATACAGACGGTCCTCGCCGCGCTCGGCTATGAGCCCGGCCCGGCAGACGGCATTATGGGGACAGGTACGGTCGCTGCGATCCGTGACTATCAGAGCGATAGCAGCCTGGAGGCCAATGGTCAGATCAGCCAGACGCTGGTCGACAGCCTGAACGCGACTGTCGAGGCAGCCGTCCAGACCGGCTAGTCCGCCGCGGGCTACTCGAAACTTGGACGTGCGCCGGAGGCAATACGGCTGCCAATGATGTAGGCGCCGGCGCAGGCCGCGATAAAGGCGAGCCAGTGCAGGTCGAGCCGCGTCCAGTTGTTCAGCACCACCCCTGACAAACCCCATGCCAGCGCGACATAGAACCACCAGCCGCGGCTGACCTGCGTGCGGTAGACCCATGCCAGCAGCCCCGCCGTAATCAGCGTGATCCACAGCGATACCCAGACCTGATCGCTGACGCCAAGCCCGCGAATATCGCGGACCAGTTCCGGCAGCGAAATCGACAAGGCAACGACAAGCCAGCCTGACAGAAGCCCGCTGACGAGGCCGGCAAGAAAGCGCTCGCCCGTGCCGTCCCATCCGCCCATGCGGTGCAACCGGTGTGAGGCCTCCCATGAAAAAATGAGGATTGGCAGCAGGATCAGCGCATTCAGCCAGTCATTGCCGAGCAGCTGAGCGCACACCATCCACGCCACATTCCCGGCGCCGGCAATGATGAGCGGCCCGGTCAGCCGCTCCGTCAGATAGCTCGGCCTGAACACTGCGAGCAGCGCAAAGCCGGTATAGGCCAGGAAGATCACGCCCCAGATCGAAAAGAAGATCCCGGGCGGCAGTTCCGGTGGAATGCCATCCGCTGTCGCGCGGAAGCCTTGGGTCTTGCCGAGCCCCAAAGCCGGCAGGCGCGGCGCGATCCATTGCAGGATGGCGACCGCCAGAAGCAGGAAAGCATTGCGGTTTTTCATGTTGGCAGCCCCTTCAGCTCTTCAATGCCCTGGATAAGTGGACCCGTCGATACGGGCAAGTTTTTGACGCCTGCGGCGCGGGCGCGTAAACTCCTGCCCAAGTGCTCGACATCGGTTGCAGAAAGCGCCTGGAGCACCCGGCGCGTTACAGTGGGGTACAAGTGATGACGACCAGACAACACATTGTGAGATCTCTCGGCGGGCTGTTAGCAATTTCCATCGCAGTTGCGCCCGGCGCACACGCGCAGGTGCAGGTGCAGAAGTTCAAGAAGCCCGTCGTAACCGTTCCGACGAAGCCGATAATCGAGAGGGCGGAAATCCAGATCAAGGACGCCAAACCGGAAGCTTCCGTTGTCGAGACGAGATATACGTGTCCGTCCGTCACCGTAGAGTTGAAGGTGGAAAACAAGGGCGACTGGGCGGTGAGCGGCGATGGCGCGCTGGGAGTGGTTGACCGAAAAATCCAGTCGAACAACGGCTTCACATATTTGAACTGTTTTTATGGACGCGACGGCAACAGGTTGGACAGAACCTCTGCGACGATAGAAACCGACAGAAGCGACAGGTTCTGCCGCTTGCATCCCACATCTGACAACTCTTTCGGATGCCGGCCGGAAGAGGATTGGCTCAACAAGAAAAGCGATGAATCCTTCGCGCCGTCCTACCGTGTGAACCTCGATCATGATCCGGGCACGTACGTGTCGCAGAATCCGGATGTCTGGTGGGGTGATACTCGTGAGGGGGGACAGATGCTGGCCGGCGAGGGTCGCGGGAAGATTGCGCTTCTGCGGGGGGAAGTGCCCCGCCGCGGAACATGCAGCCGCGCCACCGATACACCCGTCGACTCAATCCCGATTGCCCAGCTGACGCCGGGCACCGTGGTCTGCTATCGCACCGACAAGGACCGCTACGGCTACCTCATGGTTCAATCGCTTACCGGCGGCGCGGTGAAGACGCTCAATGTCACCGTGAAGACATTCGCCAAACTCGACTAAGCGATCAGACAGCCGGAGGAAGCAACTTTTCCAGCGTCTCAAGCCGGTCCGCCTCCGCGGCCGGCTTGTCCCAGCGGATGCGGTTGATCCGCGGGAAACGCATGGCGAGGCCTGATTTGTGGCGCGGGCTGCGCTGCAGGCCTTCAAAGGCGACCTCCAGAACCAGCCCCTTGTCTTCATTCGCCGTGACGGACCGGACCGGCCCGAACCGGTCAATCGTATTTTCGCGGACGAACTTGTCGAGCTGTTTCAGTTCTTCATCTGTAAAGCCGAAATAGGCCTTGCCGACGGGGGTGAGCTCCAGGCCCTCCTCGCCCTCGCGCCAGACGCCAAATGTGAAATCGGAATAAAAGCTTGAGCGCCGTCCATGCCCGCGCTGGGCATACATCATTACGGCATCGACCAGGAAGGGATCGCGCTTCCACTTGTACCAGGGACCTGTCGGCCGGCCGGCGACATAGACACTGTCCCAGCGCTTCAGCATCAGGCCTTCGATCTCGGGCGCGGGCGGATTGTTTCGGGCGTCCTCCAGCTTTTCCAGCGTGGTCACTGGAACGAGCGGTGAAAGATCCACGCGGTCGCTCCCGGCACGTTCGACGAAGCTTTCGAGCCGAGCGCGCCGCTCTCTGAAGGTCAGCGACCGCAAATCCTCCTCGCCTTCGACCAGAAGGTCGTAAGCGCGAACAAAAGCCGGGCGCGCTTCCATCTGCTTCTTGGTCACATTCTTGCGGTTGAGACGCTGCTGAAGCTCATTAAAGGGCGCAACGCCGCCATCGGGTGCGCGGATCAGCAGCTCGCCATCAATGGCGGCCTCGAAGTCCAGCCCGGCCAGAACATCCGGAAAAGTATGGGAAATATCGTCGCCTGTGCGTGTATAGAGACGACGCGTACCATTTTCAGAAACGGCCTGGACGCGGATTCCGTCATACTTCCATTCCGCCGCAAAGATCTCCGGGTCAATCAGGGCCGGGTCGACGGCATCCGGGTCATCGCGCTTGTCCTTGGTGACAAGCGGATGGGCCAGCATGACCGGTCTGTACGGCGCATCGATGTCCGGCGAAGGCTTGTCCGCCTTGCCGTCGAGCCAGTCGAACAGGCTTTCATAGGGCGGGGTCAGCCCGTGCCAGATTTCCTCGATCTCGGCCGGGTCGACGCCGCCCATTTCGGCAAGCGCGACCTTGGTCAGCCGCGCCGAGACGCCAATTCTGAGGCCGCCCGTCACCATCTTCAGTAGCGCCCAGCGCTGGCGCGGATCGAGCATGTCGAGATAGCCCGCGACCAGCCGCTCGCCCTGCGCCCGCGTCGCGCCGATCAGCGCCTCGACAACATCCTCGATTGGCGGCACGCGATTGGCCCCGCGCTGGCCGGGCCACATCAGACCGACGGTCTCTGCGAGGTCACCGATATAGTCATACGACATGCGGAACAGTTCAGGATCGACGCGCTCACTGATCAGCTTGCGGATCGTGCCCCCTTTGACGCCCGGCAGGTCGAGCTCGCCGGTCAGCACAGCCAGCGTCCAGCCCCGCGCCGGATTTACTTCACTAGTGAAGTAATTTACAAGAAGCGCAATCTTCCCGTTTCGCGACGGGGTCAGGATCAACCGTTCGAGAAGGTCTGAAAAGGCCTGCATGCGGAATAGATAGGAGGGGAGGCGAGGAATGACAGACAGCGAGGTGCCAGATGGCTTCGAGCGCCACTTCAAGACATCCGGTTTCACCGATCCGTGGGAGCCGCTCTATTCGAAACGCGCCCCGCGCAAGCTGATCCTGGGCGTACATATTGCCAATGCGCACTGCAATTCGCGCGGCTTCGCGCATGGGGGGCTGATTTCTGCGCTGGCGGACAATTCCATGGGGCTCAGCGCGGGTGAAGCGCTGCGCGAGGAGGGGCGGAGCGATGTCGGCGGCCTCGTCACGGTCAGCCTGAATACCGATTTCATCGGCTCGGCGCAGATCGGCCAGTGGCTCGAAGTCGACACGCATTTCGTGAAGACGGGCGGCTCGCTCTGCTTTACGGCCGCGCTTGTCCTCGCAGGCGGCGAGCCGGTCGCCCGGTCCAGCGCCACTTTCAAGATCATCAAGGCGCGCCAGGCGGGCTGATCACTGCGTCTTGTAGAACGTCCTTATTTCAAGGGTGCCGTCCGGCGTTTCGGTGACCACAACATCATATATCGCTCGCGCCTCAGGCGAGCCCGTCATTTCGACATGGACGTCATAGACGCCGGGGGCTCTGGCCCTTGCCGTGGTCGCGGACGCATCAACCATGGCGCGGGTCGGGTAGCGCTCGTAGATCTCGTCAAGGGCGGCGGACTTGGCTGCATCCTGTTTGGCTTCCGGCATGGCGACGGTTAATCCCGCCGGCTGTTTGTCAGCGCAATTGGCGCCCTGGCAGGCCGAAAGCGCCAGCGCTGCGACCCCTATCGTCACGAGCAGTTTCATATCGTCCTCCACCCTGGAAAGCGTGGAGTATGCGCCTCAGACGCGAATTCGCCTAATGAAGCCTAGTCCAGATTTTCATCCTCATAGCCGACCAGACGCAGCGGCCGCGCCTTGCGCCCTTCAAGCTCGGCCCAGCGAACGAGCGCATCCTCGCGCCCGTGAGTGATCCACAATTCCTCCGGATCGACCTCGCGCACCGTGTCTGTCAGTTCGTCCCAGTCGGCATGGTCTGAAATGATCAGCGGCAGCTCGACGCCAGACTGTTTGGCCCGCTGGCGCACACCCATCCAGCCGCTCGCAAAACAGGGCAGGGGGTCAGGAAAGCGCCGGCCCCACTTGTCATGAAAGGAGGAGGGCGGGCCGAGCACGATCTTGCCGCGAAACCGCTCCTGCGCGCCGCGCTCCTTCGTGTCGAGCGTCGCGGTTTCCAGCGGCCCCAACGCCACACCGTGGTCTTCGTAGAGATTGCAGAGCTTTTCCAGCGCGCCATGGATGTAGAGCGTGTCCTGATAGCCCGCCTCGCGGATCAGCTTGATCACACGCTGCGCCTTACCGAGTGCATAGACCCCGACAAGGTGCGTGCGCTCGGGGAACGTCGCGACACTGTCGAGCAGTTTTCTGATTTCACCCGCATCATCCGGGTGCTTGAAAACCGGCAGGCCGAATGTCGCCTCGGAAATGAACACATGGGTGCTCTCGACCGGCTCGAACGGGCGGCAGGTCGGGTCTCGGCGGCGCTTATAGTCGCCCGTGCACACCATGCGCAGACCCTTCCACTCGACGACGGCCTGCGCTGAGCCGAGCACATGGCCAGCCGGCGACATCCACACCGTCACGCCGTTCACCTCAACCGTTTCGCCATATTCGATCGCCTGCGTCTGCCCGGCAAAATCCTCGCCATAGCGCGACGCCATGATGGCCAGTGTCTCAGGTGTTGCCAGCACAGACCCGTGCCCCGCGCGCGCGTGGTCTGCGTGGCCATGGGTCACGACAGCCCGGTCCACAGCGCCCCGCACAGGATCGATATAGAAGTCGCCGGGCGGGCAGTAGAGCCCCTTGGGTGTCGGGCACAGGAGGAGGTCGGGCCGGATCATGCGATTCATATAGGGTTAAGAGTTCAGCCCTGTAGTTCCCGTTGTGCGCTGCCATGTTTCTGCCTTTTCGGCGTGTGACACACACGGTCTGAATAGTCCCTGATCTGAATGGAGCCTTTCGATCATGAAAAGACTGATTGCGCCTGTACTTGCGGCAGCATTCCTCGCCCCGTCCTTCGCCTCTGCCCAGGAGGGCGGCGACACTGAAATCATGCAGAAAGCGCTGGCCGCCGGCTACAAGGCGCTGTTCACCTGCTCTGCGACCTTCACGGCCGGCAAGTCGCTGAACGAGATCGATTTCAACGAACTCGATGGCATTTATGTCGACTATCGCAAGCCGATGCGCTCAACCTCTGAGCCGAGCATCAATGATCGCAACCGCACGGTCGCTGTGCGCTATGAGCGCGGCGAGCCGCCCCGCATTGCGGTCTGGCGCGATGGCTTTGGCTGCTCGCTCCTGCCGATTGGCGGCGATCCGAGCGCTGAGGACTGGCTGCCGCGCTTTGGCGGTCCGGTTCCGACGCTCCAGACCGATGTCTCGACGGCGGTCGGGTCAGACGTCAATCTGATCGATCCGACGTTTTATAATGTCCGCCTCGAGGCGCCCATGAACTTTGCCTTTGACGGCAACACCTATGGCCGCGGCACGCGCACAAGCGCTGTCGTCATCGTCAAGGACGGCCAGGTCATGGCAGAGCGCTATGGCCGCGGCATCGATGCCGAGACCCCGCAGCGCACCTGGTCTGTCGCCAAATCCCTCACCGCCACGATTATCGGCGCAGCCCTCGAGCAGGGCATGATGGATCTTGATTATCCCGCGCTTGTCGAGAACTGGACGGCTGGCGGAGACCCGCGCCGCAATATTACGCTGCGCGACACGCTCCAGATGGCGAGCGGGCTTGATTCCGGGATCACGGGCAGCCGCACCGACCGCACCTATTTTGGCGGCGCGCGGGTTGTTGACACTGCGCTCACTAATCCGCTGGAAGTCACCCCCGGTGAGCGGTTCAAATATTCGAACTATGACACGCTCGCTGCAATGCGGGGCCTGCGCGAAACGATCAAGGATGACCAGAAATACTGGCGTTTCCCGTATGAGGCGCTGCTGCACAAGATCGGCGCGCTCAACACCACGCTCGAAACCGACTGGGGCGGCGATTTCGTCTCCTCCTCGCAGGTCTGGATGACGGCGCGCGACATGGCCCGCCTGGGTCAGCTCTATCTCCAGGATGGCTATTGGGCCGGTGAGCGTATCCTGCCGCAGGGCTGGGCCGAATTTGTCTCCTCGCCAGGCTCGGCGCAGCCGGACCGGACGGACCCGTCCTCGCTGGGCTATGGCGCCAGCTTCTGGCTGCTCGACCGCTTCCCCGGCATTCCGAGTGACACCTATGCCGGCATCGGCAATCGCGGCCAGTATATGGTCATCGTGCCGTCGCTGGACGTCGTGATCGTGCGCCGCGGCTTCGATGTCGCCGATGGCGAACGCTTCAACATCGTGGCGTTCACCCGCGACGTACTGTCGAGCATCGACATGGCGACGTCCGATATCCTCGCGGCCCAGACGGCAGCGTCGGATCTGGAAATGCAGGGCAACTAGGGATGTCCAGACCGGCCTCGTGGTTCGACTTCGCTCACCATGAGGCCTTCCTGCAGGCTTAAAAGATGCCCTCATCCTGAGCGAAGTCGAAGGACGAGGGCGTCAGTGGTGGCATCGCAGAAAAACTGAAACCGCACTATGTCTTGAGGCATGGCCGATGCTGCGCCCCTTTCCTTTTCGCTGCCGGACCGGTTTGAGGACTGGTTTGCAGGCCGTGGCTGGCACCCGCGTGCGCACCAACTCGACCTCACTGAAGCCGGCCTCAGCGGCGACAGCGCGCTGCTTATCGCGCCAACGGGCGGCGGCAAGACGCTGGCCGGCTTTCTCGCCAGCCTGATCGAGCTGGAGCGAAAGCCGAAATCCAACTCCGGCCGCCCCGCGCTCCACACGCTCTACATCTCGCCGCTCAAGGCCCTCGCCACGGATGTCGAGCGCAATCTCAACATCCCCGTCGCCGAAATGGGCCTCGATATCCGGATCGAGACGCGCACAGGCGACACGCCGCAGTCCAAACGCCAGCGCCAGCGCGCCAATCCACCGGACATATTGCTGACGACGCCCGAACAGCTCGCCCTCTTCATCGCGTCTGACCATGCCGACGAATTCTTCTCTGACCTGAAATGCGTGATCGTCGACGAGATCCACGCCATCGCCGCCTCGAAACGGGGTGACCTCCTCTCGCTTGGTCTCGCAACGCTGGCGGAATGGGCGCCCGCCTGCCGCTTTGTAGGCCTGTCGGCCACGGTGCGTGATCCGGGACAGCTTGCCTCATGGCTGCCCAAGCGCGACGGGCGGGAGACGAAACTCATCCGCGCTGCGGGCGGCGTCGGCGCAAACATCGATATCCTCGTCTCGCGCGAGCGTATCCCCTGGTCCGGCCATTCCGGGCGCTTTGCGATTCCCGAGGTGTACGAGGCCATCAAAGGCGCGGAGATGGCGCTCGTCTTCGTGAATACCCGAAGCCAGGCCGAGCTGATCTTCCAAGAGCTCTGGCGGGCGAATGAAGACGCCCTGCCCATCGCGCTTCACCATGGCTCGCTCGCCGTCGAGCAGCGCCGCAGGGTCGAGGCGGCCATGGCAAAAGGCGTGCTGAAAGGCGTTGTCTGTACCTCGACGCTCGATCTTGGCATTGACTGGGGCGGGGTCGATCTCGTTGTCCAGATGGGCGCGCCGAAGGGGGCGGCCCGCCTGATCCAGCGCATCGGCCGCGCGAATCACCGCATGGATGAGGCGAGCCGCGCTTTGCTCGTCCCCACCAACCGGTTCGAAGTACTCGAATGCCGCGCCGCAGAAGCCGCCGTCGAAGCTGGCGAGATCGACGGCGAACCGATGCGCGAAGGCTCGCTCGACGTGCTCGCCCAGCACATTATGGGCCGGGCCTGCGGTGTCGGCTTCGAACTCGAGCCGCTGTTCAACGAGATCCGCCGCGCTGCCCCCTATGGGGACCTCGATTGGGAGACCTATGAGCGCGTCGTCGACCTTGTCGCGACCGGCGGCTATGCGCTCAAAACCTATGACCGGTTCAAACGGATTGTACGCATGCAGGACGGTGTCTGGCGTGTGCGCACAGCCCGCGATGCCCAGCAGCACCGGATGAATGTTGGCGCCATCGTCGAGGCGCAGCTATTGAATGTCCGGCTTGCAAACTTTGTCGGGAAGGTCGGCGAACGTAAGGGCCGACAGGAGACCGCCAAGATTCGAGGCGATCAACGCGCCATCCGTGCCGGCCGCAAGCTCGGTGAAATCGAGGAGTATTTCATCTCGACGCTGACACCCGGCGATACCTTCCTCTTCGCCGGCGAAATCCTGCGCTTCATCGGCATCTCCGAACTCGATGTGCTGGTTACACGCGCCCAGACCGACAAGCCGGCCATTCCGACCTATAATGGCGGCAAATTCCCCCTGACGACCTTTCTGGCAGACCGGGTCCGTCACATGATCCATGATCCGGCCCAGTGGCAGGGCCTGCCGGACCAGGTGCGCGAGTGGTTCGAGATCCAGAAGGAAAAATCAGAGATCCCTCCGCCGGACCATCTCCTCGTCGAAACCTTCCCGCGCGCCGACCGGCATTATCTCGTGACCTATCCCTTCGAAGGCCGGCTCGCCCACCAGACGCTCGGCATGCTGCTGACGCGCCGGCTGGAGCGGGCAGGGGCCAAACCGCTTGGCTTCGTCGCGTCGGAATATGCGATGGCCGTCTGGGCGATGGATGACATGTCCACCATCGATATGGACGCGCTCTTCCACCCCGACATGCTCGGCGATGATCTTGAGGAATGGCTTGAGGAAAGTCCGCTCATGAAGCGCACCTTTGCGCAGGCGGCGCAAATCTCCGGCATCATCGCGCGGCGCCTGCCGGGCAAGGAAAAAACCGGCCGTCAGGTCACTTTTTCGACGGACCTCATCTATGACGTGCTGCGCAGCCATGAGCCGGACCACATCCTGCTCCAGGCCGCCCGTCAGGACGCGGCGACGGGCCTGCTCGACATCCGCCGCCTGTCAGACATGCTGAGCCGTATCCGCGGCAAGATCGATCATCAGGCGCTTGAGAAGATCAGCCCGTTTGCCGTGCCGGTGATGCTGGAGGTTGGCAAGGAACGCGTGAATTCTGACAGTGCGCTCGAGGCCATCGTGGCGGAAGCGGAATCCGATCTCGTGCGCGATGCGATGGGGCGGTAGGGCCGCCGAGCGTCATCCTTCGACAAGCTCAGGATGAGGTTGGCGAATGGTTGCGACGGAGAAAATAACGACCTCACCCTGAGCCTGTCGAAGGGCGAGGCCGATTACCTCAAACCGAGCTAGAAACGCCCGCCATTCGCGACCTTCTGATAGTCTTCAGGGGTCATCTGGCGGTAGCGGCCGGTCTCGGGGTCGACATACCAGACAGGGTCTTTCACCTTTTTCGGGTTGAAGCCCTCTTTCTGGAGATCGACCTTGCGGTATTTGAACGTGCCGGTGGTGGTCGCTTCCTGCTGCTCGCGAATGAACACAGGGATTGCGTGGCGCGGCAGGTGTGCGGCGAGCCGGTCAAGAACGTCCTTGTAGTCAAGATAGCCATTCGTCGTGACAGACGCCATGCCGGCCTTGCCATCGGCGCCGGGCACGGCCACGCCATAGACGTTCGCGGTGGTCACGCCCGGGATTTTCGACAGCGCTTCTGCGACCTGGCTGGTCGAGACATTCTCGCCTTTCCAGCGGAACGTGTCGCCGACGCGGTCGACGAAATAGACATAGCCATGCTTGTCCATGCGCATCAGGTCGCCGGTGCGGTACCAGGCATCGCCTTCTTCAAAGACATCGCGCAGGATTTTCTGCTCTGAGGCGGCCTCATCCTGATAGCCCTCGAACCGGGTCGATCCATCCTCGCCGAGGCGGCCGAGCACTTCGCCGGTTTCATTGGTGCTGACGCGGACGCAGTGGCCCGCTTCATCGCGGACAGGCATCTGCGTGTCGACGTCGAATTTGACGAAAGCGACATGGCTGTAGCGTTTACGCGCGATCGCCGGCACGCGGCCACAGGCGCCGGGCGTGCCGTCATAATTCATGAACTTCACATTGCCTTCGGTCGAGCCATAGAACTCGACGATTTTCTTGAGACCAAACCGCTCTTCGAACGCGGCCCAGATATCGCTGCCAAGCCCGTTGCCGAGCGCGACGCGCACCTTGTGCTTGCGGTCGGCGTCGCTTTCCGGCTGGTTCATAAGATAGCGGCACAGCTCGCCGATATAGGCGATGATCGTCGCTTTGGTGTCGGCGCATTCCTGCCAGAAGGCAGAGGCCGAGAAACGCCGGCGCAGGATCACAGCACCGCCGGTTTGCAGCGCAAGACCTACAGCGCAGAGCCCGCCGGTCGCGTGATACATCGGCAGGGTGACATAGGTCCGGTCATCTGCGCCTGCGCCGCACGGCGCAATGAAGGTGCGCAGCATGGTGCGAACCTTGGCGTTCGACATGCGCGCGGCCTTGGGCATGCCGGTTGTCCCCGATGTGTAGATAAACAGGCACGGCGCATCGCTGCCGAGGCGCGAGCGGCAGGACGGCGCGGGCCGGGTATCGGAATGGGCCGACAGCGCCTGCATGAAGTCACGGCCTTTTTTGCCGCCAAAGGTCCACACCTGAAGCGTGTCGCGCATTTTCGGGGGCAGCGAGCCAATGGCCTTGTCGTGATCCTCGCCGGTAATCACCATGCGGGCATTCGCGATGTCTATGCTGTGAGCAAGGCTCTTGCCGACGAGCGTGGTGTTCACCAGCGCGGTAACCACGCCAATCTTCGAGAGGCCGTACCAGACGGCGATATATTCCGGCCGGTTTTCCATCAGCAGCGCGACCGTGTCGCCCCGGTGCAGACCTTTTATCAGGCCCCAATAGGCGATGCGGTTGGCGAGCTTGTCGATGTCGTCATAGGTCCAGTCGCGCCCTTCGAAATGCACCGCCGTGCGGCTCGCATACTTCTCGAAGCAGTCTTCAAGATCGTCTGCGACGAGCACGTTCGGCTCTTTCTCGATCGGGTCGAGCCATTTTTTGACCTTGGAGAGAACCGACACAGCGGCCCATTCGCGCTTCATGACATTCAGCAATTCCATCACCATCGTCTCTACGGTTGAGGTGGCGCGTGCGGGGTTTTTAGCGGCCCCTGCATCGGCGCACCTGTTTGCACTTGCTGAGCATGATGCTAAGCGCGGCGTGTTAAATTCTGATGGGAAAGCCGTTCAAATATGACAGATGCCGTTTCCGAGCTGTTAGGGATTCTGGACGTTGAGCGTCTGGAAGTGGACCTGTTCCGGGGCTTCACGCCTGAGTGGGAAGCCGAACGCCCGCGCGTGTTTGGCGGGCAGGTCATCGCGCAGGCGCTGGCCTCTGCTTACAGGACGGTGAAGGAAGACCGCCAGTGCCATTCGCTGCACGCCTATTTCATCCGGCCGGGCGACCCGAAAATCCCGATTGTCTACGAGGTCGACCGGTCCCGCGATGGCGGCAGCTTTACCACACGCCGCGTCGTCGCCATCCAGCACGGCCAGCAGATCCTCAACATGTCGGCGTCCTTTCATGTGCATGAGGATGGCTGGGACCATCAGCATGACATGCCGGAGGTCAAACAGCCTGAAGCGCTGAAATCGCGCGACGAATTTCGCGAGAAGATCAAGGACAAGCTGCCCGAAGAGGCGCAGAAACACTGGTCGCGGCCACAGCCTTTCGACATGAAGGAAATCGGCGCGATGAACCCGTTCGATCCGAAGCCGAAATCGGATGTGAATGAAGTCTGGTTTCGCACAGCCGGCAAGGTCGATGCCTCGCCGGCCATGCATCATTGTCTGGTGGCCTGGGCCAGCGACATGAATCTGCTCGGATCGAGCCTGCGCCCGCACGGGCTGCACTGGATCAATCCGAAGCTGATGACGGCAAGCCTCGACCACGCGATCTGGTTTCATGCGCCGATCCGCGCCGATGAGTGGCTGCTCTATTCCATGGACAGCCCCAAGGCCGGCAATGGCCGCAGCTTCAATCGCGGCTCGATCTACACGCGCGATGGCCAGCTTGTCGCCTCAACGGCGCAGGAAGGCCTGATGCGAAAGATGAAGCCGCGCAAAAAGGATTGAAGTCGCAGGGCTGAACGCGTAGCACCGCGCCCATGCTGACGATCGACAATCTCACCTACCGGATCCAGGGCCGGCTGCTGCTTGATGGCGCCACGGCGCGGATTGCTTCTGGCTGGAAGGTCGGTCTGATCGGGCGCAACGGCACCGGCAAATCGACGCTGCTGCGCCTCATCCGCGAAAGCCTGCAAGAGACCGACAGCGCCATCCGTATCGGCAAGGCGGCAAAGATGGGCTGGGTCGCCCAGGAGGTGGAAGCCTCCGACCGCACGCTGATGGATGAGACGCTGTCTTCCGACACGGAACGCGCCGCCCTGATGCACGCGTCAGAGACTGTTACCGATCCGGACGAACTCGCCGAGATTCATGAGCGGCTGATGACCACCGATGCCTGGTCCGGCGAAGCGCGGGCAGCGTCCATCCTGACAGGCCTCGGCTTCTCGCAATCCGATCTCAGCCGCGCCTGCCGCGAATTCTCAGGCGGCTGGCGGATGCGCGCCGCGCTCGCCGGTGTTCTCTTCGCTGAGCCGGACCTGCTCCTGCTGGACGAGCCGACCAATTATCTCGACCTCGAAGGCGCCGCCTGGCTCGAAGCCTATATCCGCCAGTATCCGCAAACCGTGCTTCTGGTGAGCCATGACCGCGAGCTGCTCAACAATTCCGTGACGCATATCCTGGCGCTCGAAAATCTGAAGCTCACCGTGCATCCCGGCAATTATGACAGCTGGCAGAAGAAGCGCGCCGAACAGCTCGCCCTGGCGCAGGCGCAGAAGACAAAGCAGGACAAGCAGCGCGCCCATCTGCAAAGCTTCGTCGACCGCTTCCGCGCCAAAGCGTCCAAGGCGACGCAGGCCCAGTCCCGCATCAAGATGCTGGAGAAGATGCAGGACATCGTCATCCCGCTGGAAGAGCGCACCCATCCGTTCGAGTTTCCGGCCTCCGAGGAACTTGCCTCCCCGCTCTTCGTGCTGGATGACGCCGATCTTGGCTATCGCGAGGGCGAGCCTGTCCTGCGAAATACCAGCCTGCGTGTCGACAATGACGACCGGATCGCCATCGTCGGCGCGAACGGGCAGGGCAAGTCTACGCTGGTCAAATCCATTGCCGGGCGGCTCAAGCTGCTTGATGGCAACCGCGTGTCTGCCCCAAAGGTCGAGATCGGCTATTTCAGCCAGGACCAGCTTGATGAGCTGAATGAAGGTGAGAACGCGCTCGACCATGTCCGCCGGATGCGCCCGGCGGCGACAGAGGGACAGATACGGTCGATCGTCGCCAATATCGGCTTTAATCGCGACAAGGCGGAGACGAAGGTCGAGAAACTTTCCGGCGGTGAGAAAGTCCGGCTTCTGCTAGGCCTGACGGCGCTGAAAAAGCCGAACATCCTGATCCTCGACGAGCCGACCAGCCACCTCGACATCGACAGCCGCGAGGCGCTGATCCACGCGCTGAACGACTATGAAGGCGCCGTCCTGCTGATCACGCACGACGTCTATCTCGCCGAAGCGACCGCTGACCGGCTGTGGCTGGTCAATGAGGGCCAGGCTGCCCCTTATGACGGCGACTTGTCGGACTATCGCGCGCTCGTGCTGGCGGCTGACAAGACCCGCGCCGATACGGGCAATACAAAGGGTGATCCTGCGCCTGCCCCGCCAGCGCCTAAGCGGTCTGATTCCGATGTCCGCCGCGCCACGACAGACATCCGCAAGCGTATCTCCGCATCAGAGCGCGAGATGGAAAAGCTGCGTGGGGATCTGGCAAATCTCGACGCGAAACTCGCCGATCCAACGCTCTATGACCGCGATCCGGCAGAGTCACAAAAGCTCGGCGCAGACCGCGACCGCCTGCGGGCCGCGCTCGACAGCGCCGAAGAGGCCTGGATCGAAGCGAGCGAAGCCTATGAGCAAGCCGCTCGGGCATAAAATTGCCATGGACCATTGCTTCCATGGCCATAGTTGATTGATCAGGCGAACCCTTTCACCAAGGGCAGAGGGTTGATGAGGAATGAGGGCCGGTCGCACCGTCCTCGGAAAAGGCGGCAATTGTGCTGAAGTGGACTTTGCGGGTCATCACCGGCGTCATTGGCGCGGCGCTTCTGGCCGCGTGCGACCCGATCGCCTCGCAGGAACCAGGCGAATACTGCCGCGCGCTCGAGCATAAATCCTCGCCTTATACCGTCTGCACCTTCAATGCGGCCCGTGACGATATCCGTCTCTTCCTCAACGATGGAGAGGGCACGCCCTATCTCCAGTTCGAGACGCTCGCCGACGATCTCGCAGCCGATGGCGAAAGCCTCGTCTTCGCGATGAATGGCGGCATGTATCATGAGGACCGGCGGCCGGTGGGCTTCCTGCGCGACGCCACAGGCGACAGCGCCAGCGTCAACACCAATGAGGGGCCCGGCAATTTTCACATGAAGCCGAACGGCGTGTTCTGGCTGGATGGAAACAAGGCCGGCGTTACTGAATCCCAGGCCTATCTCGATCAGGGCATCGACCCGGATTTCGCGACCCAGTCAGGCCCGATGCTGGTCATCGACGGCGACATCCATCCAGCGCTCAATCCTGATGGCACATCCCACAAGCGCCGCAACGGCGTCGGCGTCGCGCGCAATGGCGAGACGGTCTTCTTCGTGATCTCGGACGTGCCGGTGACGTTTCATGACTTCGCCACCCTGTTCAAGGACAAGCTGCGCGCGCCGAATGCGCTCTTCCTCGATGGCCAGGTCTCGCGCATCTATGCGCCGGCTTATAACCGCACCGAACAGGGCCTCGATATGGGTCCGATTGTCGGTGTCGTGGAATGAAGACGATCGAGCTTAGCGACGAGCGCCGCGAAGCCCTGGTCGCGCACCTGCAGACACTGTTCTCGACAGAGTTCGACGAGACCCTTAGCGACTTCCGCGCCGGCGAAATCATTGATCACCTGCTCAAGACGCTCGGCCCGACGGTCTACAATCAGGCCGTCGAGGATGTCCGCGCCCACTTCCAGACCAAACTCGATGACCTCAATGGAGAGGTCTATATCGATGAAAAATAAAATTGCCGTGTAACGTTGACGTTACTTTTGGTTTCGACTAGCGTGTAACACAAAGGTTACACAGAGGAAGAGGTCATGAGCGAAGTTGACAAATTGTCCAGCCGGCGCCGCTGGCTGCTTGTCTTGACGGGGGTGAGTTTTCTCGTCTGGCAGGCAAGTCAGTTCGAGATTGCCGGACGGGCCGACGGGGCGCTTGAGGGTCTACTCGTTATACTGGGCGCCGTGGCCGCGCTGGTTTGGATCGGCGCGCTGATTGCCCTCCTGCTAGGCTTTCGCCAGCGCCGCCTCGGTGCGCCGGTGCAGGCTGCGCTCAATGACGAGCTGGTCCGGGCC
>NZ_JBARZC010000228.1:0-4655 GCF_049649345.1 Henriciella sp.
CCATGGTCTATGGCAATCTGCATGAGAGCGTCCATACCGATATTCTGCACGTATCCGCTTGCATCGGCACTTACCCGTTCGGAGCTGCCATCAAAGTCGTTTGGGAGCCGATCCGCAATCGGCTCGCCCTCGCAATGCAGGGGACCATGACCGAACCGTTCCGGAAAGAGCCGGTCGACGGCGGCGCACCCGTCTGCGGCCAGTTGCGCGAGCAGCGTTTCGATGCGGATTGAAGTGGCGATATGATGAATGAAATAGATAAGAACCCCGACACCGACAGCAGCGAGAACCACCGCAAATGCAACGGTCAGGTGCGGAACGAAGCTGGAATCCGACGTACCCCGCACCGCACGCAGCACGACCAGACAATAGAGGAACGTCGCCACGAAGGCACCGAGCACGATCTGGTTGCTGCGGTCGCGCATGAAATTTTCCAGGACCCGCGGCCCGAATTGCGAGGAGGCGAGTTGCAGCGACAGCATGGTGATGGAGAAGATCAGGCTGGCCACCGTGATCATCGAACTCGCGATGACCGACAGGATTGCCCGGGCGCCTTCCGGCCCGAACGTATATAGCAAGCCGAAATCGCTCACTGTGCCGACACCAAGCCGGGTATCGACCTCGATCAGCAGGAACGACAGTCCGACCGCCACCGCGCACATCATGGCGGGAACGAACCAGAAACTCGAGTTCAGGCGTCCCCAGATCGCGGAGACGCGTGTGATTGAAAATGACCTTGCCAAGTGTTGCTCCTTCCAGTCACGAGCAGTCCGGGGCATCGTCCGGGGCCTGCAAAATTTGTCCATTCGGCGACAACCCGAATTGCGACTGGCAAAGCGGCAGCCCGCGTTGCAACGTTCGTGGCCATTGCCGAGCGAAGCCATGCCTCCCGCGTCGGAGAGCGTCCGCGCTGCGCCCGTAGCGCGACCCCGCAGATCGGTGTCGCGCACGCCGATCCGAACCCGATCACTTGAGCACCCGTTGGATCACGGCGCGCAGGCTCAACCCCTGAACGATCAGGGTGAAGATGACCACGGCATAGGTTGCCGCAAGTATGGCGGATTTCTCCGCCACCTCCGGTATCGACAGCGCCAGCGCCACCGATATGCCGCCCCGCAAACCGCCCCAGGTCAGAACGGGGATCGTTCCGCGCAGGAAACTGCGGAACCGGCCCATCAGCAGTACCGGCCCGCTGACGGCCGCGAGGCGGGCGACAAGCGCCAGCGGCACGGCCACCGCCATCAACCAGCCAAAGGCAGGCTCGAAGCGCAGGACCAGGACTTCCAATCCGATCAACAGGAACAGAACCGAGTTCAGCATCTCGTCGATCAGCGTCAGAAGCCGAACAGGTCGCGCTGGGTCTGATCGCTGAATGCATCGCGGGGCCCACGGCTTCCGATCAGCAAGCCTGAGATCACCACGGCCAACGGGCCGCTCATATGCAGTCTGGCGGCAACCGCATAGGTGCCGACGACAAGGGCCAGCGAGATCAACACCTCGATGGTATAGTCGTCGATCGCACGCATGGCGCGGTAGGCGACGTACCCGGTGACCCCACCAAGGGCGGCGCCGCCCAAGGCTTCGACAAAGAACATCTGGCCGATATGCATCGGCTCGATGCTCCCTCCGACCGCCGCCTCCAGCAGAACGGCGAACAGGACCACGCCGACGCCGTCGTTGAACAAGGTCTCCCCCGTCATCAAGGTCTGGAGGTCCCTCGGAACCTTGACTTCTTTCAGCGTGGCCAGGACGGCAACGGGATCGGTCGGACTGATCAGCGCCCCGAAGACAAAGGCCCAGGGCAGCGGCATCGCGATGCCCAGACCCTTGGCCGCCGCCCAAAGGCCTGTTCCGATGATCGCAGTGGACAGTATGACGCCGACAGTCGCCATCGTTCCAATCGTCCATGCGCGGCTGCGCAGGCTGGGGGCATCGACATGCAAAGCGCCCGCGAACAGAAGAAAAGCGAGCATGCCGTCCAGCACTGTCTCCTGGAAATCGACCTGACGAACGAGTCCGGCCAGATCCTCATAGTGTAGCAGCCCCGGCAGGGCCGCCTCCGCCCCGATGATCACCAAAGAGGCCCCGAGCCCCATGACAAGCAGGCCGACGGTGTGCGGCAAGTAGGCCAGTCGATGATTTATCCAGCCGAAAGTGGCGGTCAGTACCAACAGGATTGCGCCAAGCTCAAACAGCGACATCGCGTTCTCCGCTCCCGCCCATCTGATCTGTCACGACGCGAACCAAGCATTTCAGGACACAGTCTCTCGAGCGGCTTTTGGGAAGAAGGCGTGCTGGAGTTGCGTGATCGCTGACTTGGCAGGGCATATGGGATCACGGCATCCCTCGCCGGGGTTTCGAAACATCCGTAACCCTCCGCCACAACCACCAGGATTTCACGAACATGAACTGTCTTATCGGTGTTTTGACGACAAGCAGCAGAATGCCTATCGACAACAGGCACCAGATGGCGGCCACTTCATTGGGGTCGTTGGTCAGGAGCATGGCCAATTGTGGTCCGACCAGGAAATGATACACCGTAATCCGCCAAGACCCATAGAGAAGAGGCATTAAAAATGCCACGACGAAATAACTGGGATACGCGGTCAGGAAGGATGCCCACGAATTGACGGTTATGAAGTTCAGCATACCATTTGTCGGCACTTCCCATGCGATATGCCAGTCTCCGGACACTGAACACAGGCGTTCAGCGCACAGTACCATGCCCAGCGGACATGACCCTGCCCATTCGAAGGGGTAAAGCTGCAGAAGCATGATGATTGCCGAAACGAAACAGACTGCATAAACCGGCCACTGGATTTTCTCGCGCACAGACTTCGGTATGAAATACATCGACAGCATATTGATGAAGAACGGCTGGAACACGATGTGCAGATAGCCCAGCAGGGTGGCGATTTGATTTGAGGGCAGCGCACACTGGTCAATCACTGAGTAGGTGAACGCCTGCAGAACCTCCATCGACGAGAAATACCCGAGGGCCATCCAGAGCGGCGCAGGTTCCTTCTTGTACGCTGCATACGCTGTTGTCCCCAGACCTATCACCGCGAGTGCTGCCGACGCTTCACCGCTCCAACACATCAAGGCTCTTTCTTGATCGGAAGAATAGCCAAGCTGACTTTACAACTTGCTGATTGGGCGTGTCGGCACTTCGGGAGCGGCAGTCAGACACCTCGGTCAGCTCCCTTGCTTTGGCTTTGATGCAGAGGGGGTCTGCAGGACGGAAAGTTTCTTGCGGGATCCGTCCGTGGCGCAGGCTTCGGGTCCACCCCAGTGTGGGGCTCGTCCTGAGCTGGTTTCTTCGGGATCTTCTTTTTTGGAAACGTCGGTCGCTTCCGGCGATCTGGACGACGTGGACGCTTTCTCTAGGTGTTTCATGGCTTGATTCCTTTGCAGGGCGTTCGGGTTCTGACCTGCGGCTCAGCTTGCCAGCACCGCGCGTCGCCGCGTCCGCGATGCGTCCTCGGCCTTCGAAGGGCTTCTTACTGTAGATCACTCAGGCAGTCCGAACGCTGATCCAGGTTAGGAAGACGGACCTGATATCGGTCGGCGGCTGTCGCCGAGATGATAGTCCTGTAAAGCGGATGTGCGTCAGTTTCTGCGCGACATTTGCTCTCCATGAAGGGAGCAGCCGGTCGCAAGACCGGAGCGCCGGCCGAGATTGACCAGATGCTCCACCACCATAGCCTCGTCGAGCGAGGCCGCCCACAGAACGGCGGTTCCCAGCGCTTCGTGCCCGTTTCCTGTGCCCACCGACGAAGCAGAGCCTATCATGACTCTGCCAAATGACATTTCCGGAACCGCCGCCCTGGATACCTGCGAGTCGCATCTGCTCGCGCTGAACGACCATCACATCCTGTCCGAAAACGAGATCGTCGAGATTCTCCAGGATGCGGCGGCGAGTCACGAGAACTCGCCGGGTGACGGGGATGCACTGCACGCCGCCGTGGCCGAGCTGATTAGCGGCATATTGGCCGACGGCAATTCGGTGCGGCGAACCTGAGCCCTCACGGAGCCGTGCCGTAGTGGTCCCGACACTCCGCCCGACAATCGCCCTATCGGTCGAGCCAGTTCTGCACGATGTCGATCTGGGCCGCCGTATTGAGAGAGGGCGCGTGACCGATCCCCTCGAACTCGACGACCTCGGCATGCGGCAGGCGGCGGCACATGCGCTCGAGAAGCGCCGGCGTCAGGAAGTCGGATTCGGCCCCGTGCAGGATGAGCACCGGGCAGGTGATGCGGTTCCAGTAAGCCCATAGATTGAAATGGATCAGCAACGAGGTCCGCCGCGCGTTGCGGGAGATCCCGGGGTCGAAGGCGAGGCGGTACCCGGAGTCGGTCTCGGTGGCGCTGGTGCGGGCCATGCGGCGCCACTCGGCATCGGTCATCGGGCCGAACGGGGCGAGGGTGGCGCGCAGATGCGCCTCGACCTCCGCGAGATCGGCGAAGCGGCGATCCTCATGCATGTATTTCGCGACCCGCCAGAGCGCCGACAGCGGCACCTCCGGCGCGATGTCGTTGACTACGAGGCGGCGGACGGGCGAGTTCGGAACCCCGGCGAAGGCGATCCCCATCATGCCGCCGAGCGAGGTCCCGACCCAGTCGAAGCACTCGGCGCCGATCCGGGCGGCGAGCAC
>NZ_JBARZC010000229.1:0-8463 GCF_049649345.1 Henriciella sp.
GGACACGGGCGTCCAGCTGGTCTTCGCCGCCGCAAGCTGATCAGCTGCGGCCGCGCTTCAGATCCCTCAGGATCTGCCGCATGGGTGAGACGGCGGCAAGCGCATCAATACTCGCAGGCGCAGGCTCCGACAGGAGCTGCGCCGCGAGGATCTCGCCAGCCCAGGGCGCCCAGGTAAACCCCCGGGAGCCCATTCCCCCTGACAGATAAAGCCCCGGCACAAGCGGTGCATCCGCATCAATCGTCTGCCCGTGGCGTACCCCCTCAAAGACGGTCTTCGCCTGTTCGACATCAGGCACGGCGCCAATCAGCGGCAGCCTGTCCGGGGTCGTGGCGCGCACCCCGGCGCGGCTTTCGATGTCGCGCGATCTGGCGTCCTGACGCCAGTAGGGATCGAGCCGGTTCAGCGCCTCCATATTTTCCGAGCGTGCGCTCTGCGATGGTTCGAGCGGCTCGGCCTCATACGGTTCAAATGTCGCGCCCCAGAGGCGTGTCGTTCCATTGGCCAGCGCATAGTGCCCGCTGGCGAGCGCGGAGGGCGGCGCATCCACTGGCGAGCTGACATATTCCACCTGCCCCTTGCGGCCGACAAGGCCGAGCCATGCCAGCAGGTCACCCGTTCCAAAGCCGGTCGCGAGGATGGTGGGTATGGCATGATCCAGGTCTGCGAGGTCGGCTTGCGCGCTGTATCTCACCTCGATCCCGTAGAGCAGCGCCGGGATCAGCGCGGCCGGCTCAAGAATGAGCGCGTTTTTGTGAAGTAATCCGCCGCCCCGGATGGCCTCAAGATTTTCAAGCCCAAGCGGCGGATCAGCTAGCAGTTTTGAAAAACGCTCTTCCTCACGCGCATCTTTCGGCCGCTGCGTGACGTTGGTTTCCGTGACTCCCGGGCGCCCGCGATAGAAGGCGCGGGCGGCGAGATAGGCATCGATAAGAAGACGCGCCTGGACCGTATCGCCTGCATCCAGCCGCGGCATGACCAGGGCCAGAGGATTGCCGCTTGCGTGTGAGGCGGGCCCGTCCGACGCGTCGAAAACTTCGATATCAAGGCCGCGGTCTGCAAGGATACGCGCCGCGCAGGCACCGGCAATCCCGGCCCCGATGATGCGGACTTTTCGGGGCGCGGCCTCCGGCGAGCGGAGCCCGTAAATGTCGGGCTTTCCTGCCGCCTCTCCGGAAAACCGCACCTCTAGCCGTTCGCGTTTGAAGCCGAAACCGGGCGCTTTCTCGACCTCGAAACCTGCCTCTGACAGCCCGCGCCGGACGGCGCCGGCGACTGTGAAGGTGCCGAGTTGGGAGCCCTCCCGGCAGCGCTCATGGATCAGCGGCCACAACTCTTCAGACCACATCGCGTTATTTTTCGCTGGCGAAAAACCGTCGAGAAACCAGGCATCTGCCTTCAGCTGAGCGCGCGGAAGCGTCTCTGAAATCTCCCCGGTATGCAGCGTCAGGGTGAGGGCTTCATCCGGCCAGACAAGGCGCTGGACGCCGCGCGCCCGCTGAGGCCATTTCGCGATCAGTTTCTCGGAGAGATCTGCAAGGGCCGGCCAGGCTGAAAGGGCCTTTGCCGCATCCTCAGCGTCGAGCGGATAACCCTCGAAGGAGACGAAATGCAGCCACTGGCCCGGTTGCCGTGTCTGCCGCCAGGTCTGCCAGACCGCCAGAAAATTGAGGCCCGTCCCAAAACCAAGCTCGCCGATTGTGAACCGGTCCCTGCCTTCCCACCGCTGCGGCAAGCCGCAGCCTTTCATGAAGACGGTGCGCGCTTCTTCCAGCCCGTCATGCCTTGAAAAATAGACGTCCCCGACCCGTTCATCGACAGGCGTGCCATCCTCTTTCCATGAGAGAAGCGGGCGCGGCGGCAATCTGCTCATGCGCGCCACCTAGCATGGAAGATGAAATTTGCGAGGGGGCGGAACACGTCGTCGCCCGCATCCGTTGTATTTGTGGGCTGACCGAAACTTAAACAAGGAGAACCATCATGGGCGAAGATAAAGCAAAAGGCGTCGCAAAACAGGCCGAAGGCAAAGCCAAGGAAGTCGCCGGCGTCGCAACCGATAACCGCGAACTGGAAGCCGAAGGCAAGATGAAACAGGCCGAAGGCAAAGGCCAGGAGAAGGTCGGCGAAGTGAAAGACGACCTGTCCTCGGACGACAAGAAGTAGAACAAACAAGACGGCCCGTTCGCTGGGAATGAAACACACTCAATTCATTCCCGCATGCGCGCCGTGACGCCGCAGAACTCAAGCGCTTGCCGCTTGGGTTCGAAGGCAATCCGCAGTGCCGATGTGGATATAACTTATTCCAGCCGCTCCGTTCGAACGCGTTGACGCTTTGCTATATAAGGCAGATCAACCAATCCGGGCCATGATCGACAAGGTCGGTGGGCCTGAGCGGAGACAGGCACAATGACAGACATCAAGATCGAGCGTGAGGAAGGCCCGTCAGGCGGGCGCTACTTCGTCCGGATCGATGGCCACGAAGCCGAAATGACTTATTCCAAGGCTGGCCAGACGCGGATCATCATTGACCATACGGGCGTGCCGCAGGCGCTGTCGGGCAGAGGTATCGGCCAGGCGCTTGTGGAACGCGGCGTCATGGATGCGCGTAAGGAAGGCAAGACAATCATTCCGCTCTGCCCCTACGCCAAGGCGCAGATCGAGAAACACCCAGACTGGCAGGACGTCCTCCAATGACAGACATCTCCCTCAAAGATAGTGGCAACCGGCTGACGGCCGATATTGACGGCCATGAGGCCGAGATACGCTATGGCTGGGCGAGCAAGGATGTCATGCGGGTCGATTTTGTCGGCGTCCCGCGTGAGCTTGGCGGACGGGGGCTTGGCACGAAGATGGTCGGCGCGCTCGTAGAAAAGGCGCGCGAAGAGGACTTTCGCTTGAAGCCGATTTGCGGCTTTGCCCGAGTGCAGCTGCAGCGCCACAAAGAGTGGCATGACGTGCTCGCCTGAGCCATTATTGGCGGATGACAAAGCCATTCTGGGAAACCAAGACCCTGCAGGAGATGACCCCCGAGGAATGGGAGTCGCTGTGCGATGGCTGCGCGAAATGCTGCCTGCTCAAACTTGAAGACGAAGACTCAGGCGACATCGCCTATACGCGCCTGCATTGTCGGCTTCTCGATGCAGATCTCTGCCGCTGTTCGGACTATGAAAACCGCAAGGCCAAAGTGCCCGATTGCGTAATCCTCACCCCGAAATCAGTCTCTGAAATCCGCTGGATGCCACAATCCTGCGCCTATCGCCGCGTGCATGAAGGCCGCGGCCTCGCTGACTGGCACCATCTCGTCTGCGGCGACAGGAACCGTATTCACGAACAAGGCCAGTCGGTCATGGGCGAAGTTGTCAGCGAAGACGCGGTGCTCGAAGAAGATCAGATCGACTGGATCATCGACTGGAACGGCAATCCGCCTTGAGCGCGGCCTAGGTGTTCACAATCTCATGGATGTGCTTGAGCTTGGTGAGCAGTCCCCGCGCTTCGCTGATCGGCAGGCAGCTTGGCCCGTCGCAGAGGGCCTTGTCGGGGTCGGTGTGGAATTCGAGGAAGACGCCGTCCGCGCCGGCGGCAATCGCTGACTTTGCAATTGTGGCGACGCCTTCACGCCGGCCGCCTGTCGACGCGCCGCCGGTGCGCGGATCGGCGCCGGGCAGCTGAACGGCATGGGTAGCATCGATGGTGACCGGGCAGCCGACCTGTTTCATCTGATCGATGCCGAGCATGTCCACGACCAGATTGTTGTAGCCAAAGCTGGTGCCGCGCTCACACAGGATGACGCGCGGCTTGCTCATCACTTCTCCAATCTTGGAAACGATGTTCCGCGTGTCGTGAGGCGCGAGGAATTGCGCTTTCTTGACCTGAATGACCCCGCCGCTCTTTTCGACAGCTTCTGCGGTTGCGACAACAAGATCTGTCTGGCGGCAGAGAAAGGCCGGGATTTGCACGATATCGGCAACCGCGGCGACAGGGATTGCCTGGAAAGGCTCATGCAGGTCGGTGCAGATCGGCACATCAAGCTCTGATTTGACCTTGGCAAGGATCTCAAGGCCCTGTTCCAGGCCCGGTCCGCGATAGGATTTGATCGAGGAGCGGTTGGCTTTGTCGAAGCTCGCCTTGAAGGCATAGGGGAGGCCAAGGTCTTCGCAGACCGATTTCAGCTCGCGGCCAATGGTCAGCGCCAGCGCTTCATCTTCAATCACGTTCAGGCCGGCAATAACCGAAAGCGGCTTGCCGGCACCGATGGTCCAGTTGCGGACGGTCAGGGATGTTCCAATCATACCGCCGCTTAGCTCGTTTTAGCCGCTCAGGCTAGTTTTCCCATGCTGATCGGCTGTTCGATCGGCGCATTGGCAGGTTCTATAATTGGCACCGGTCCGCGCACAACGGATTTGGCAAAGGCCGTGTCCTGAATTCGGGCATAGTGTTCAAGCACCAGCTCGGAGATGCGCTCCACAGAATAGTGGCGCTGCATATGGGCTTTCGCCGCAAGCCCCTTGGCTCTGGCGTCCTTCGGATTGTCGAACACGTGCCGCAATGCAGCAGCAGCGTAATCGACGTCCGGCTCGGCCCAGACCTGGCCCTCTGCCTCAGGATACTCCCCCTCTTTTACAGGAATGAGGCTGTAGGGGACCGGATATCCGAGATTGTCGGAAAGAAAGTCGGCGTTTCCAGAATAATCAGTTGCGATCACGGGTTTGCCGAGCTGCATGCATTCGGCAATGTTGAGGCCGAAGCCTTCGGACCGGTGCAGCGAGATATAGGCGTCGCAAAGCCGCTGCAGGGCGGTGTAGCGTTCGGTGCTCATAGGCATGTCAATGAAGATCACGCGCTTGTCGTTGCGAACCTTTGCGAAGAGATCCCTGCTTGTCGTGAGCTGGTCCGGGCCGCTTATGACTTTCAGAACCAGCCGCGGACCTTCTTTTGAGTAAGGCTCAGGAAAGGCCTTGCAGAACGCTTCATAGGCGGCCAGCGGGTTCTTGCGCGCGATATGCGATTTCAGATCAAGGGCGCAGAGAACAAGGAAATTACTGGCGGGCAGGCCAAAGTTGATCCGGATCTCGCGGGAATCGGGCTTGCGCGGCACCGCATGGGGCACAACGTGCACCGGCTTGTTTGTTTTCTCCTGAACCGCGCGTCTGACATAGTTCGATGGCACCCAGACTTCATCTACATAATCCAGCGCTTCAACATAGGCGTCAGGCAAGCTTGGCAATTCCCAGGCCCAGTAGCCAATCCGGTAGCGCCCGCGAATGGCAGAAGCCGGCAGGCTGTTCAAGATATTGGGCGTCTGGTCGGCGTTGATGTGAAACAGGGCGCAATTGTATGGCGACGGTTCGCTTGCCGAGCCTGCATCGAGATCGGTCTGCTCGCTTGGATGCCCATGCGCATCGATCATGTGGTGAGAGGCTGCAAGGCCCGCTGAGCCCAGAATGCTGGTCATCCGCCGCACGCCTTCTCCCACACCGGACATCGCCGACATATAGCCGAATAGCGCGAAGCCGGGCGTGAGCGATCCGTTTTTTCGCGTGCTTGTTGCGACGCGGGCCCCATAAGGGCTGTGGCCGCTTGCGGCGCGAATGACAAAATCCCGGATGCGGACGCGTGCGACATGCGGCAGCGCGCGGAAAGTCTTTCGGGCCAGTGACTTTTCACCCACCGAAACCCGCATGATCTTCCGAGCAAGCATGCTCCTGGCCGATGCTGCGGTTTCGACATCGCTGAATTCGAGTGCTGCCCTGACAGATGCGTATGCGCACTGCGGCAGCTGGTATTCGCGCTCTGCTGCGCTGATGAACCAGCGACAGAACGCTTCCTGGCCACGCCTGTCTGACAGATTGAAGGCGTCGCGCAGGTCTGGCCGGATTTTCCAGATGGCCGACATCACCTTTGTGAAGGGATATTCGCTCTGATCGAAATTGCTGTCCGGCGTATCGAGTAGCGCCAGATTTGCTGCGAAAGCGTCGTTTCTGGCGCGGATGGTAGGCTTGTTTTCGGCAGCGAAAACTTTGCGATAAATGTCTGGCACATCTGAGCTGTCGCTGAAGCGGCCGAATGCATAAGGAATGTCTGCAAAGGCATCGCCGCGATAGCCATTCAGCTTGTTGAGATATTGAAGCAGCATGATGCGCAGATCGCCGATATTGTCTGCCGTGAAGCGGTTCTGGTGCACAGACAGAATATTGGGATTGTCCGCAACGACGCCGCTGAAATGGAAGCAATAGAGGTCTTCACCGCCAGCCTTCCAGACGCCGTCGACCTGCTCGACTTTTCGGGAGGCGAGGTTCCAGTAAGCGACGTTGTAGCCTGAATGGCGAAGGATGTGTGTGTGACTGCAATAGGACGGGGCAAGGTCCATGAACTTCTGATCCACGAACAGGCCATTATCGAGATCAACCCGGCAATTCTTGAGAAGCTGTGTCTGCCACCAGTCCAGCAGAGCTCTGGTGTCCCGGCTGTCCTGAACCGAGATAAAGCCGAGATTATAAGCGCCCGTCCTCATCAGGCGGATGTCGTCAGGATCCTTGCCGTCAATCAGCGGTGATGTGGAATGCGGCGTCAGAATGAGATCGTGACCGGCATCGTGAAGGTCGCCGATTTGTGACATGCGCTTGAACACGGCCATGTCAGGATCGAGGTAGGTGACGCGGTCAAAGCCCTGGTCGAAAAGGTAACGAAGCGCGCTTGGCTTGATCGCGGTGTTGAACTCCACGATCGAGTAGCGGATGGCCATATCCCAGATTTCAGCAAGTCCTAGATCTGCAGCATTTATAACAGGAAAGGGCAGGCTGTCTTCGAGCTGACGGGGCAGCGGGTCATCTGCGAGAATCAGGAAAAAATTGTCCGCTGCAATCGGGTCAGACCGTTTCAGTGTCTCAAACAAGACTCTCACATAGGCAATGTAATTGGACGAACAAATTGTCGTCCACGCGTGCGCGGCACCATCTGCTGGCATGATCCGTCCCCGAAATCACTATGTCCCCAATACTTCAAGAACTGTGCCACAGCTTTCTGCCCATTGCAAAAAATTAATTTACATTTTGTTAAGAATGTTGGTTGGCGCTGATTCGGACGCTCAGATTTCATATCCATAGGTTATGAAGTCATCGCTGAAGTATCGCGCGAGTTTCATTCCTACCATATCGCGCCGAACTTCCTCGAGCGTCGGCTCAATAATGTGAAAGTGGCGTATCCGGCGTACGGGAATTGCAACGTCGAAGAAGAACGTCGCCGGCCGAGGTGCGATACTTATCTTTTTGTGGTGATGCTCGGATGCAAACAATGCGTCTTGCCCTTCAGAGCTTTTTAGCCCGAACTCCGTTTCGAGCGCTCTGAGCACATTGGCGTCATCGTCGATTTTACAGTAGCGAAGATCGAGATTCTGCTCGACCGGCTGGAATTGCTGTCGCAAGTGCAGGTCGAGGAAAAACTTTGGTTGGGCCGTCAACCATTCGACATACTGGCGGAACGAAAATCCATATTCCAACTCGGCCGTATAACCGGTGAGATATCCAATAACCTGGCGGCGCCACTGCTTTGTCCAGTGAGCCGGGCCCTGGGATATTTTCGGGCTGCACAGTTCAAGGTATCCGCTGAATGCCCGGCGGTAGGGATTGCGAACGAACTTGATCACAGGTTTGCCTGACTCGATCGCCTTTATGCAATCTTGCACATAGCCGCTGCGCGATTTGAACTTTTCGTTCTCGTAATTGTGAATCCATGGGTGATAGTCCAAGGCTTCGTCGAGCAGGCCGAGGTGCCAGAAAAACCATTTTGCCAAGCTCGTGCAGCCGGCTTTCTCCGACCACATCAGCACAAAAGGAAAGTCCTTGTGATGGAAGGGAATTCTGACATCGAATTTGATGTCCGTTTCCCCTTTTTTTGTCACACTCTTCGCCAAAAAATCGCCCCTGGTCCATTTCGCGACAGGTTTTTACCCTTACTCAAAGCGTTGTAGGGCTTTGTGGCGGGAATGTTGCATAGACTGTGCCTCAAAGGCCACTGGCCAATTTGGATAGCGCAGACCGGATAACAGACGGCGCAAATTTTGGGGGGCAGCCGATGCTGAAGGACAGGATCAAGGGTGCGGGGCGCTACGCGAAGAACAGGCTCGCGCCCGATGCAGAAATCGCCGCTTTGATCGACATCGTGTTCGATGCCGGGTGGTATGCCGCCCTATACGATGACATCTCTTCAGACGCAGACGAAGCCCGCGCGCATTACCTGCGTACCGGCTATCTGGAGAACCGGTCGCCGCATCCCATATTCGATCCGCTCTTTTATCTTGAGACCTATGAGGATGTCCGGAATGCCGGTATACCGGCGATCATTCACTATCTGAATTCTGGCGGCCGCGAATGGCGCAAGCCGTGCGCCTGGATAGACATGGATTCCTATTACAAGGACCGCCAGCCCGAGGTCGAGGCCACGGCCAGTGGCACCATTCTGGAAGAC